>NZ_BMEV01000018.1 GCF_014637175.1 Compostibacillus humi
TTTATTACAGGGTTAAAACCACCATTAAAGCCCGCGTCATATACTCACTGTTATGGTATCTACATTATAGACGAAAATTAATTATTTTCATTCAGGGTTGAGAGCGAAAGATCATGTTTGTTTTTATTTTACATATCTGCCATAATTTTTCAGCGTTCCAGCTAGATTTATCGGCGAAACTTAAACATTATCAGCTTTACTCGTACATTCCTATGAAAATATTAGCGTTTCCGCTTTTATCAGTTTTTGATGAAAAACTGGATATTTCGGCTTTTGGCAAATAAAAATAAAATGATCAGCTTTTCCCTGCTAAGATATCAACATTCCAAACATTTTTTTTAGCGTCTAGTCCCAAAAATTATTTCTCATACCAGCAAATACCTAAAGCTCCTTCTCCCAAATGGGTTCCGATGACCGGGCCAAAGTAGCTAATATAAGTTTCCGTCTCCGGATATTTTTCCAGGAATTTCTCCTGTAGTTCTTTGGCAGAAGGTTCGTCATTGCCGTGAATAAAGACGACCCGTAAATTTTTGCCCTTGGCAGCGTCTTCTTCCAGCATGCCGAAAATGCGCTGAATTGCTTTTTTCCGGGTGCGGATTTTCTCGAAAGGCACGATTTTTTTATCGACAAAATGAAGAACCGGCTTAATTTGCAGCAGTCCGCCGACTAACGCCTGTGCTCCGCTTAAACGGCCGCCTTTATGCAAGTTCGTTAAATCATCCACCATAAAGTAGGCCCGCATCGACTGTTTCATTTCATCCAGTCTTGCCAAAATCTCCTCCACTGATTTCCCGGCTTTAGCCATTTCCGCTGCTTCAATCGTATAAAAGCCTTGGGCCATACAGCTTAATTCGGAATCATAAGCGTAAACTTTAATGCTGTCTACCATTTCTCCGGCACTGACTACTGCCTGATAGGTTCCGCTAATCCCGCTGGACAGGTGGATGGACACGACAGCATCATATTCCTTTGCAAGTTCTTCCAGCTTCTCCGTTACTACTCCGATGGACGGCTGGGAAGTTGTCGGAAGCTCCTTCGCATTCCGCATTTTTTCATAAAACTCTTCCGTTGTAATATCTATTTCTTCCCGGTAAGATTCCTCTCCAAATACAACACTAAGAGGAACGAGGTGAATATTATGCTCTTTTCGTACGTCTTCAGGTATGTAAGCTGTACTATCCGTCATGACAGCTATTTTCATAACATCTCTCCTCTACAATAATTTTGCTTCATGCGGGCAGACAAGATGTACTCATTTTCTATTTTATTGTACATGAATTCATTTAAAAAAGCATTCCTGACTTAAGGTTTTCCGTTATAGAAATCGGTTTGGAAGAATTGTTCCTTTTTATAAATTTTCTTCCGTATTGATACCGTCCGGTTCCTTCCTCCATCCACAAAAAAAGCTGCTCCAAACTTTGGAACAGCTTTCTAAATTACATCACTTCGACCCAGCCGTTGCGGATTGCGTTGACAACTGCTTGTGTCCGGTCATTCACGTTCATCTTCTGCAAAATGCTGCTGACGTGGTTTTTCACCGTTTTTTCGCTAATGTATAAAGTTTCAGCAACAGCCCGGTTGCTCTTGCCGTCTGCCAGCAATTGCAATACTTGGCATTCCCGCTTCGTTAAAATATGAAGAGGCTGGCGATATTCTACTCCGTTGCTTAACGAACTTGCTGCCTGTTCTTTTGCCAAGCGGCGGAATTCTTTCACCAAATTGTGGGTCACTTTCGGATGGAGGTAAGATCCGCCTTCGCTGACAACTTTAATTGCCTCCACTAATGAATCCGCATCCATTTCCTTCAGCAAATAGCCTTGAGCACCGGTTTTCAGTGCGTGGGTAACATAGTTCTCGTCATCATGGATGGAAAGAATGATGACTTTCGTCTCCGGAAAATAGCGGACTAAGTCGGCAGTAGCCTGGATTCCGTTTTCATTTGGCATATTAATATCCATTAAAACGACATCCGGTTTATGTTCCTTTACTAATTTCGTTGCTTCAGCCCCGTCGTCTCCTTCGGCTACTACCTCAAAGGAATCTTCAAATTCTAAGATGCGCTTGACACCTTCACGAAATAATTTATGATCATCGATTAAAACAATTTTAATAGTATTTTTTTCTTCCATCGAAATCTCCTCCCATTGGTTTCCCCAAATTATATATTGAAAGATGCTAGAGTCTCGATGTAATGTCCTATAATCATACCTATGAACTTGGATTAAACGGTACTTTAATCGTTACCGTCGTCCCCTGCCCATAGTCGGATTGTATGTTCATCGTACCCTTCAACATTTCTACCCGTTCTTTCATCCCGATTAAGCCAAAGGATTTATCCTGCTGCTTCAACGAAGGGTCGAAGCCTATGCCATTATCTTTCACTATTAATATAACATGTTGGCAATTAATTTCTAGTTTAACTTGAATTTTTGAAGCTTGAGAATGTTTAATTGCATTTTGCAGCGCCTCCTGCATTAAGCGAAACAGGGCAATTTCGTATTTATGCTGAAGCCGGCTGTCTTTCCCGATAATCGTAAAGTCAATGTCCATTTTATGATAATCGGCAGTTGTATCAATATATTTTTTAATCGTCGGCACTAAACCTAAATCGTCCAATGCCATCGGTCGCAAGTCATAAATAATCCGCCTCACTTCATATAAAGAAGAACGTGCCATCCTTCGAACATCTTTCAGCTCTTCGATCGCTTTTTCCATATCTCCCTTGCGGTAAGTTTTTTCAATGATCTCGGAGCGCAGCAAAATATTGGCAAGCATTTGGGCAGGGCCGTCGTGAATTTCCCGGGATATTTTTCGCCGTTCTTCTTCCTGGGCTTCAATAATTTTCAAACCAAATTCCTGTTTTTCTTTCGCATTTTCCAAAATTTCGTTTACCTGCTGGAAGTCGTCCTGCAAGTATGTATGAATGACAGAGATTTTATTCGCCAAACCCTCTGCCCTTTCAATCGTTTTCGATAATGATTGGAGTCGCCGATCTATATCATCCCGTTTATCCCGCATCGCTTTTTCCCTATTCCGTACCATAATTAATCTCGTCTGCAAATCATGGGTTTTTTCATATACATCATGAATTTCCTCTTCTGAATATTTATCAAAATTTTTACTGACGAGAGCAAGCTGTTTTCTCGACTTACGGACTCTATCTTCCAATTCGTCTCCCATTTCAATATATTCTAACACTTTCTTTTTTGTAATTTCTAATTCAATGACCAATTGTTCATATTCCGTACGTGCAGCTTCGCTTATATGGAAAATTTCATCTTTCGAGTTTTCCACCACTTCAATCATTTCATCGATAACTCTGTCTAATGCTTGTTCGCTGACGGCCATAGACATGATTTATCACCAACCTATGTTATAATTATACTTGTATTTCGATTAGAATTATAGGGAAATTCCTCATATTTTTTGTATCATTCTCTTTACAAAAATATTACTATTGTACCAACGTATACATCAGTACATTATAAATGTCATGACAAGATTAATAATTACTATACTATTTTATAAAGGAATGGAGAGCATATGTTATCGAAATATTATACGGTAAAACGTGAAGGCAGCCATGAAATCGTCATCCAGAAATCCCGTTTCATCGGCTATGTCCGCCGGACGGAAACGGAGGAAGAAGCACAGCAATTTATCCAGGAAATTAAAAAGAAACATTATGACGCCACGCACAATTGCTCCGCCTATTTAATCGGTGAACATGATCAAATCCAAAAGGCGAATGACGATGGAGAGCCGAGCGGTACCGCCGGTGTGCCGATGCTGGAAGTGCTGAAAAAAATGGGCTTGAAAGATACGGCGGTCGTCGTCACGAGATATTTCGGAGGCATTAAGCTAGGTGCCGGAGGGCTGATTCGAGCCTACGGCAATGCCACCTCGGAAGCCATTCGTCATACCGGAATCGTAAAAAGACAATTGATGAAAGGTTTCTCCGTAACAGCAGATTACGGTTTGCTCGGAAAACTGGAAAATGTATTGCGGCAATCTGAATATATATTGGAAGATATTCATTATTCCGAGAACGTGGAATTTATCGTCTATGTGGAAGACGGGAAAGAAGAGAATTTTACGGAATGGATGGTAGATTTAACGAACGCCCAAGCGGAGATTGAAACCATTGGCGAGAAATACATTGAAATCGATGTTTCGTCTACAAAAGAATAATGCGAAGGAATATGGAAAGATGCCACCGGCTATGCCGTGGCATCTGTTTATGCGTTTTCTCGCATCGTTTGTGTACTGGACAATTCCTGTACTAACTGCCGAAGAAGTTCCTCCGCAGAGCGAATATTGTTTTTTTCCGTTTCGTCAATCATTTTCTTTAATACCTTTTTAAATTTCTCCTGTTCTCCCATGAACATAGAACCGCCTTTACAAAAAGTATATAGGAATCTCCTAAATTTCCATGTCATATTTGTAGAAAAATATCATTTTTCATAGATAATACCATAAACTTGTAGAAAAATATAGTATTTAGTGAAGGGATTTTTGTCTCATCTGATATTTCCTAATCACGGTTAATAGGCTGGCTGCAAGAAGGGCGCCAATACTGTCCAACAGTACATCACCGAGATACGGAGTCCGGTTGGGAGTGAATCCTTGATGAATTTCATCTGTAACAGCATATGCAACCGTGATGAAAAAGGAAAATGTAACCGCCCGGTTAAAAGACAATTCCGTCGTTTTGCGGAACGCAATATACAAAAAATAAAGCAGTAGAAAAAATACGCCGACATGGGCGCCTTTGCGGAGGAAAAATTCTAAAAATCCGGCAAGCCCCAAATGGTCTACGCTTACTACAGATTGGTTATACACAAAAGAGATTGGCTGCAAATAAGGTTCTAAAAATCGCAGAAATTCCACATTGTTCAAGAGCGGTTTTACGTCCTGTTTTTCATACGGTGTGGACGAGGAAAGAAAAATAACTCCCATCCACCCGATCGGCAAAAGCCAGTATAAAAACTTTTTCATAGGTCACCATACTTTGTCATGTTTTTTCCATTACGAAAAGGCGAATTACGGGCCATACCAGTTCCAAACTTCTATACCAGTAACGTGGAATTTATGGAACTGTTCTTCCTGGATTAATTTTTCCGCTTCTCGCACCGGTCCCGTAACAGTTGCTCCAAACACTTTTATACCATGTTTCCGAAGATATGCAAGCCGTTTTTCATCCAGCTCCTGTTCTGAATAGCCTCCTTTTTCGATTAGCCAGGATAAATCACGATAAAATGTCTCAACTGATTCCTCAAGATATTCGGCAGTAATAATATGATCGGCAATGGATAAACGGTTCTTTTCATCATATTCGACAAAAGGACGGAGCATAAGCGTCGGTACTTCATATGTATAAACTCCATCTTCTATAATTGTAGTTCGGTCTGTTTCAAATTCTTTTATTTCCCCGGCATATACTGGCATTTGCAATACAGTTACATCATATTTATTTAAAATCTGAAAGAGCTCCTCCGGCTTCATCCCCTTTTTCAAGGAAAACTGTAGCTGCACGACGAATCCATCAGGTATTTTTTCCAACTGGGCTTCTGCCGGTTCAACAAGTTCGCCAGGCTGGTACGAAACCGTTAACTCCGGTAGATCTGGCGGCAATGCATAAGGATACTCCATTTGTTCGTGTATATATTTCTTATTATATTCAATCGTATAGCTCAATTTTCCTAATAGCCTTTTTTTCGCTTTCACCTCACCAACAACTACATCCCAGCCGCCAACTTGACGATAAACGGGCAATGTCGTCTCCTGCGTAAGCAATGGTGAAATCTCTGCCCTCGGGTGAGACAACTTATCCACTTCTATTCCGGCATGCCTTGTTTCTACTACCGTTGCTACAAAACGGTCAAATTCAGCCCGTTTTCCCGAATGTTCAAAGTAGATTTCAACCGGAATCTGATAGAGCACATATATTAGAAAAACACCAAGCAGAATACGAATCACTGTAAATCCGATGGCCAGTCTCGTCCGCCAAACGAATTTCCTCGCTGTCCGCTGATCAATGTTTTTTTCACTTTCCTTCCAATCCTTTAATACGTGATCGTCTTTTTTCAATCGGCCCCCTCCTCTTTTCTTTCTGCTTGCAGTTGGCGAAATTTGCTTCTTGCCCGATGCAGTGTCACTTTTACCTGGCTTTCCGTTAAGTTCATCATGATTTCCAGCTCTTTATAGGTAAATCCTTGGATTTCCCGCAAATAGAGAATCGTCCGCATTCGTTCCGGAAGCATGGATAAAATTTGTTCCAATTCTTTTTGTTTCCATTTTTTCTCCAATTGTTGCTGCGGATTGCCGAGAGAACTAATTCCGGTCTGTTTTGCCTTTACTTTTTCCAACATCCGCTCCTCCGCTTCTGCCTTCCGCAGCTGGTCAATATATAAATTTCGCGCCACTTTAAACAGCCATGCCTTAGCCTGATTCATATTCTCTACTTTTAGAGACACCATTGCCCGATAAAAGGTTTCCTGCAGCAATTCTTCCGCCGTTTCTTCATTGCGTGTCATTTGCAGAAGATAGCGGTACAGTGGGAGCTGGTACGTTTCAAACAGCGAAATAAATATATTTTTCTGCAAACGTCTCCCACCTCCTACATATGTAACGATATAACATTCCGTTTGTTACAAAAACAGCAGAAAAAAACCGTAAAGCAACTGCTCTACGGTTTTATATGGATTTTTTCATTTTGACAGATTGGTTTATGTTACTGTTTCTATCCGTTTCCTTGACTTTTCCGCCATTTGTTAAATTCTAAATATTCCCTAAATTGTTCTTTGGAAACGCCCGATTCCATCGCTTCTCGAACGATTTGGAGCCATTCGCTATCCAGCTCCTCTGCATCTGCAGATTCTTTATCTGTTATTAAATCATTAGGAGAAACCCCTAATACTCCACTAATCTTTTCAATAAATTGAATCGAGGGATTTGATTGCAAGTTCCGTTCAATTGAGCTTAAATATGATTTGGCGACACCTGCTTTTTCGGCTAGTTCAGATATAGACATTTTCTTTTCCTGACGCAGTTTCTTTATCTTTTCACCAATCAAAGTCCTCTCACCTACTTTCAAGAGCATTATATCATAATCAGGTGAGCGGTTGTAGATAAGGTATTCATTTTTTTCAAAATTAGGTCTTTTGTTTCGCCTTTTCGATAAACCGCCGAATTTCCTCCACGGTCATTCCTAAGGATTTTGCTTCTTTTATTAATAATACCCAGTCCATATCCAGCCCTTTTTTTTCTACCAAGTCTTTCACCCTTCACCGGCCCCCATTAGATTATTATCGTTTTGAAAAGTCGCTCTTTTCTGATATTTTAACCCCTGTGAATATCTTACTACATCTCTCTCCCTATTTGAATGACTAGTTTTGTCGGATTATTACTAGTTTTGTTGGAAATTAAATTTCCTTTCTCTTTAGTTTACGGAAATAGCTGGTTAAGAGTAAACCTAGACCAACAATCATTAACATGGAGCCTATAAGGAGGATAGAAAAGATTGTTGTCGCAGTATCGGGTAATGGAGAGCCACCGCCATTTCCGCTTCCGATGATCCCTTCGATGCTTTTTTCGTTTTTTCCTTTAGAACCTATTGCTTGTTTGTCCTCAGCACTATAGATAATGTTAAATTTAGCGTCTAAACCTTGAAATTCATTACCAAGATGTTCTGGGAATCGAATAATAAAATCTAACTCTTCTTTTTCTGACGGGAGTAATGTTCTAGGATTTAATTCGGTAAAATCTTTCAATTTCCCGTTAAATAATACTTCATCAGACTGTTTCACTTCCAACTCCAATTCATTAAATAACATTCTTGAATCCCCGACAGGTTCAATTTTTACAATATAATCAAATTCCCATTTCCCATCATTGTATACGGTAACGGTCCTCGGAGCCCAGTCGCCCGGCTTCATATTTGTTACATTAAATAAAACACCCTTTGGTTCGATCTCTATTGCAATTTCATTTTTGCTTTCATTATTTTCTGCATAAACAGCTGATGTACTGATGAATCCAGGCAGAAGCAATATTAGGGACGTCACGGTTAATAATAAGACCTTTACAGTTCGTTCCATATACCTCTTCCTTTAACTCGTTTTTGGCATTTCAACTTCTGCCTTTTTCTTTTCTTTTTCCAGCTCATGAAATGCTCTCCATATGGTAATGCCGGAATATCCGATAAGAAGAAAACCAGGCACAATTAATAATGCGATAATTCCGTTTTTTGACTGGGAAAATTCAGAAATATAACCTAGGTATGGTATAGTAAAGCCACTATAAACGGCAACTACATTTTCAGCCAGTACCGGATTTGAATCAGGAGCATTGTTATTGTCTCCCTTCGTCGTATATACGATACCAGCGCCAGTTTCTTTTACTTCAATAATCCGGTGGGTAATTAATTTATCGTCCGATTCCATAAAGGTAATTACGTCTCCAACTTTTAATTGCTGACGCTCCTCCCCGTCAATCGGTTTTACCGCGATGACCGATCCGGTTTTAAATTCCGGTTCCATCGATCCCGATAGGACGGTTTTCAGCTGATAGCCAAATACGTTCGGTTCCCCGCCGCTTAGTTTTGATGAGAAAACTAGAAATCCTAAACCGATAAGCAACACGAATAATACTGCCGTAACAAATCGATTTAACCATTTGAAGAATATTTTCATGTTACCAATCCTCCATTATTCAACATTATCATCGTTTTGCTCGTTCATTTCCGCTTCTTCATTCAAATTGCTTTCCTTCCCTTGACTGCTTCCTTCATTCGTAGGCTCTTGCTCCCGCAGTTCTTCCCTAGTTTCATTCTCAGTTTCTGAAGGGGTTTGCTCAATTTGTTCTACTTTCTTGGCATTTTCGTCATCAGAGTCGTCTTTTTTAGCATTTGCAGTTGCCTTTTCTTCACTTTCATTTATGTCGCTCTTTTCATTTTCAACTGATATTTCTTCCGTTGTCATATTTGTATTATGGCATTTGTTGCCACTCTTATTTTCTTTCACATGAATTTTGGCGCTCCATTTATCCCCGTCTGTATCCTGGACGTGAAACGCATAAGTACCAATATTTTTTGCATGGAATTGCAGCCGGATTTCTTCTTTGGATTTCAATGCATTAAAAGTACCTTCATATACTTCAACACCATGATTTTGAGGACTGCCATTATCCGCAGAATAATAAACGTAATAAGTGCCATCTTCCGCCATATCGTCAGGACCGACATTTTTTAGCGCTCTGCCAATTTCAACCGATTCACCGCATAAATAGACGTTTTCTGTTCCATTTTCGGTGAATTTTAATCTATAGTCTCCAAGCCAAATCCCAGACGACACTTCGGATGTTGCCCTTGCATCATAAAAGAAATCCGCACTCGTTCCCGAAGTAAAGTAGGTAGCAGAAAATACAAATAAATACCATATTAACGCAATTTTTGATACAAACCGAAACCATCGATATTGAGATCGATATTTTCGCAGACGGGTTTGCCTCACAATCATCTCCACCCTTTAAATTTCTCGCTTATTTACAGTCCTAAAGTTTTTCGTCAGAATCTCCTTAGGACTATAAATAATAGTCCAGGAGAGTGTTCCCTTTCTTTATCATTTGTTGGTTTGCATTGCCCGGAAAGTCCAATCCAGTTCCAGCTTATTTCCTTGAAAATCATTCTGGTCTTTTGCTGTTTTCTTAAATTGAAATTTAACTTTTACATCCATCGTGTCTCCATTAGGAAATGGAATGTCCTCTTCTTTTATTAACAAGCCATTTTTCAATTTTCTCAGCTCATTTAATGTCATCGCTGAATCTTTACCCTTAATAATCTCCTTGCCGTCAACGATTAGCTCTTTTAATAAAATTTGGCTGCCAAATCCATTATCTTTTTCGTTTCCGTTTTTATCCAAAATCGTATGTTTCGAGAACAAAACGATTTCTCCAATATTTAACGAACCGTTATTCCGAAGTGTAAAACGGGATTCAAACTCTTCCCCCGGTTGAATATCTTCAATTTTAAATAGGATATTTTCATCAATATCGACGAAGCCTAACTCTAACGTACCGGATTGTATTTCTGCCTTTGATTCCAGTTCATCGCTAAAATATGCAACTGTGCCCCCGCTAATTAATGCCATCCCTATTAACCCTGTCGTCATCGCCATCGCAATATGTTTTTTCACACTCAAGGGAACCCCTCCAAAAATATAAAAAATATAAATATGTAGGAGAAGGCGAGGGTAAACTCGCCTTCAATCAGATAAAGTTAAATTTATCTTCTTTCACCATCAACTTGGAAACCTTCAAACGTCCAAAGTAATTCAAGATCGAGATTTTGTAGATCATTTTGTGGTGCACCAGTTTCTTCAAACATAAACTTAACTCTAAAATTAGCTGTTTCACCTGCTTTTAATCCTTCAACAGGAGCATAGTATCCAGGGAAAGGCCATAGAGACCATTTCCATTCCAATCTTTCAGCTAATTGTTCTGGAGTCATGTCTCTCAACTCTAATAATGTCATTTCATCGATAATATTATTAGCTTTGTCCCCGCTTGTATTATCTAAAAACATGACTTTAATGGAATTTGCATATTTGTTTGCTAAAGCATTATCTACTGGAGCTCCATCCCGGGTAACAGAATAACTAGTGTCCAGACTGATATTTTTCATATCAATATTGCCGTCATTCTTTAACTTAAATGTTCTGGTTGCGTAATCGCCCGGTTTGAATTTCTTTAAATCTATTAGTTCAGTAGGCTTCGCAGTTAACTCCATATAACCGGATGCAAATGAACTAGTTTGCTCTGCAGTTGCACTAAAATACGCGAACGTTCCTCCAGCAATTAAGGAAATACCTAGGGCAGCGGATGCTATCCCCATACCAATTTTCTTTTTCAAACTCATAAGTTTCCAGCCTCCTAAATATTTTTTAATATGATGAATAAATTGCTAGAAGCGATATTGCCATAAGTGAAAATTCTGTGTTATAAAAATTTGTATGTTTGCAGAGTTGACTAGCGCTATCCTCCTTTCTTTATGTACGATGATCACTGTGTTGTTCATTTTTGAGGGGGATTTCGTTTGTTATAAAGAACAACCACAATTGCAGTATAGGACATTTTTTCCTAATAGGAAAACTTGAAAAAATGACGAAAATACGTTATAACGCACATTTATCTCGATAAATCTCGATTTTTCTTTCGATTTCTTAGTTTTTTGTATTTTTTAAAATAATTATTTCTTTTTACAGAACATCAATTACTTATTTCAATTTTAAAAAAAATGGATATACTTATGAAGTAAGATGCGATTTAAAGGAGTAAATCGGATGAAAAAACTTTCGCTTTTATTTATACTTTCAGGTATCCTTATATTGGCTTATGGCGGGTTTCAATGGCTGGAGACGGAAAGGGCACAAAAGGAAAGCCTTGCAGAAGCAAAAGAACTTACATTATCCCCAACAGAAAAATCAGATTCCTTGTCATCAGCGGACTTTACACCGGAAATCGGCGAAACGATCGGCATCCTGCATATTCCAAAATTGGAATCAGACCTTCCCATCGTTGAAGGTACCGATGAAGACGAACTGGAAAAAGGGGTTGGGCATTACCGGGGAACAGCCTTTCCCGGTCAAGGTGAACAAATAGTCCTATCTGGCCATCGGGATACGGTGTTCCGAAGAATGGGTGAGCTGGAATTGGGAGATAAATTCACCGTAAAGTTGCCTTACGGGGAATTTTCTTATGAAATTGTCGATACGAAAATCGTCAGTGCTGACGATCGGACTGTCATCAAGCCTCAAGGCAAAGAAGTGCTGACCGTGACTACATGCTACCCATTTCGTTTTATCGGGAATGCTCCAGATCGATATATTATTACTGCCCTGCCAATTAACAAAGATGATATTTCTATGAACAACAAATATTAATTGCCTGGGGTGCTCCTGATGCATTCCCAGGCTTTTCTCTTTCTGATTCAATTTCCAATTACCGGGAATAAACCTAAATAATGCTACCTTGTTCCAAGATTATGAACCAGGAAGTTGCAAAGAATAAAACATGCAAATTAACGTGATTCCTGGCAATCCAAGTAGACAATTTTCGTACTTTTCGCTATGATTTAGACAGATAAAGACAAGAATTTGCATAAAGCTTTTGACCTAGAATGGATAATAAAGGGGAATACCGATGGTTTCAAGAATGGAAAAAAAACGAAACAAGAAAAGGAAATGGGTTCGCTGGCTGCTTGGCATCGTCTTCGCTCTCTTCTTAATCGCTGGAGGAGTCGCCGCATATGTTTGGACGCAGCTTGGAAGCACGATTGAAACGATGCACAACCCATTTGAACCGGCAAAGCAAAAGGAAGTCGATGAACGTTTTAAGAAAAAAGACTCGATTAACATGCTTTTGCTCGGTGTGGATGAAAGGGAAGGCGACCGGGGCCGTTCGGATACGATGATTTTGTTATCGTTAAATCCGAATACCGATTCAATGTTAATGATGAGCATCCCAAGGGATACGTATGTGAACATTCCCGGACGGGGAATGGACAAAATTAACCATGCCTATGCCTTTGGCGGGGTCGATTTATCTGTACAGACGGTGGAAGAAACGTTCGACATCCCTATCCACGTTTATGGCCGGGTAAATATGGAAGGATTCCAAAAAGGAATTGATGCGATTGGCGGTGTAACGGTACAAAATGAATTTGAGTTCTCCCAAGGGGGGCATAATTTTCCAGTCGGCGAAATACATCTCGACGGCAAAGAAGCACTAGAATATATTCGCATGCGGAAAAATGATCCCCAAGGCGACTTTGGCCGAAATGAACGGCAGCGGGCGGTCATTGCCGCAGCAATTGATGAAGCAGCCAGTTTCACAAGCATTACGAAATTCGCCGATATTTTAGAAATACTTGGTACAACCGCACAAACAAACTTAGATATGAAAAAAATACAGACACTATTTACCGATTATTTAAGTACCCGAAAAAACATTAAACAAATAAAAATCGAAGGATCAGGCCAGAAAATAAACGGCATCTACTACTATGTTGTACCAGATGAAGAATTTAGCCGGGTCACTTCTGAAATTAAAGCCCATATGGATGAATAAGTCACCTGTTCCAGCAACAGCGTGACTTTTTTGTCTAAATGATTTCCTATTACCATTTCCAGTGTAAACAATGTTATAGTATAGATGGAATCAGATTAGAAAAATCAGTCCGGTATGCCAATTTCCAGGCTATCCGGTTCGAAATAACGAAACAAGAACGGAGGCTGATGCATGAAAAAATTCATCCTTTTTCTCGTACTTATTTTTCTTTTAGCTGGATGCTCTGAAGATCGTATAACCCCGACAGAACGTTTTGATGAATTTGCCAAGTTGTGGGAAGAGGGTAAATTTGCCGACCTATATTCTTTCTTTTCCAGCGATGCGAAATCCGAATATCCGAAAGAAGAATCCATCGAACGGCTGGAAAAAATTTATCACGACTTAGATATTCATGATGTTGAAATTACATATGAAAAATTATCGGAAGAAGATGTGGATGCTGCCTTTGAAAAAGGAAAGGCGACGGTTCCTTTTCAGGTGAAAATGGAAACGATGGCAGGACCGATAACTTTTGTCTATCATGCTCCTATGCAGCTTGAAGGTGAAGAAGAGGAAACGCAAAATTGGTACGTTCAATGGGACCCGGGATTTATTTTCCCTGACCTGAAAGACGGCGGAAAAATTAATATCACCACCGTCCAGCCGGAACGGGGAGAAATTTTAGACCGGAACCAAATGCCACTCGCCTTAAACGATATTATTTACGAAGTCGGAGTTGTCCCGGAAAAAATGAGCGATTCCTCGAAAGGAAAGCTTTCCGAATTGCTCGGCATGAGCGAGGAAAAAATTGATTCCGCTTTGAATGCCAGCTGGGTGCAGCCGGACTACTTTGTGCCGTTAAAAAAAGTGATTTCGAATGAACTGGTCAATCAGCTGCTGCAAGTTGACGGTGTCATGGTCAATGAAACGGAAGGCCGGATTTATCCTGAAGGGGAAGCTGCTGCTCATCTCGTCGGCTACTTGCGCCAAGTAACTGCAGAAGATTTGGAAAAAGATGAGGAAGGAAAATACAGTCCGAACGATATGATCGGTGCCCGGGGACTGGAACAGCTATTTGACGATGTATTGCGCGGAGAACAGGGCGTAAAAATCACTATTGCAAAAGACGATGGCGAAGAAGTCATTCTCGCCGAAAAACCAGTCAAGCACGGGGAAGATGTGATGGTGACGATTGATGTCAACATTCAGGAAAAGATCTTTAATGCATACGAAGGAGATGCGGGCACAGCGGCTGCCATCGACCCGAAAACCGGGGAAACATTGGCATTAGTCAGCAGCCCGGCCTTTGACCCGAATGAAATTATGTATGGGACCGACGCAAATATGTGGAAAAGATTGGAAGAAGACGAACAGCTGCCTTTAATTAACCGGTTTGCATCGACCTTTATTCCAGGATCGATTATCAAGCCGATTACTGCAGCTATCGGATTAAAAAACGGAACATTAGATCCGGATGAAGGAAGATCGATTGAAGGATTAACGTGGAGCAAAGGTGACGAATGGGGCGACTATAAAGTAACGAGAGTTTCCACCTCCAGCGGCCCGGTCGATTTAACCGACGCCCTCGCCCGGTCCGATAATATTTACTTTGCGATGGAAGCGCTGGAAATCGGACCGAAAGCATTTACCGACGGATTAACCGAATTTGGCTTTGGTGAAGAAATGCCATTTGAATACCCGATTGCCGCCTCGTCCATCGCCAATGAAGGAAGCATCAAAGATGAAATTTTGCTGTCCGATTCGAGTTTCGGCCAAGGGGAATTGCAAGTGAGCGCATTGCATGCTGCAATGATGTATACTGCCTTTTTAAATGATGGAAACATGCTGAAACCGACGATTTTAACTTCGGAAGAGACAGGTCAAGTATGGAAAGAAAACATAATGACAAAAGAGCATGCGAAGTTGATTCAAGAAGGATTGCGGGCCGTTGTCACTGACGGCACCGCCAGAGGGGCAAAAAATGCCGACTTTCCGATATCCGCTAAAACCGGAACAGCAGAACTGAAGCAAAAGGAAGATGAGGCAGGAGCAGAAAACAGCTGGATGGTTGCCTACCCGACGGAAGACCAGGATATTATGCTGGCAATGATGATTGAAAATACACACGAAAAAGAAGCCGGATATATCGTAACGAAAACGACGGAAATATTAGAGGAAGTGAAAAAGTAATGCGGAGAGACGATGACCGTTTCTCCGCTTTTTTGTCTATGTAGATGCATACAATTCTTCCATATTTGAGAAATATATTGAATTCATCGCAAGGTTGGAATCAGGAGAAATCATTCGATGGAAGCAAACTTCTGTCGGGGGATTTCCAAAAAAAGAAGCAAGCCAAAATTGACCGCTTATATCCATTTATAATAATTTAACAAGTTCATAAAACGACTTTTCGTCTCTTTCGTCTAACGCTTTATCGATCAACCTTAATATGTTCATTCTTTCTAATTCATCAATAAGAACCGCATGTTGAATACTGCTGTTCCCATTCAGTTCATTTTCATCCTGGATATAATACGTGCCAGCAATCGAATGCAGCTGCTGTAAGAAATCGGGGAGGGTTATTAATTTGGCCATTGTAAGGTAAACGACATCTTTGCCATGCTGAAAAGCGAATTTTGCATCGATATTTTCCACCTTTTGCGTACGGCGGTTGATGCGGATTTCATTCGCTTCTATAGGGATAAACTGATACACTTTCTCTTGAATAATAATTGAAAAATACTGATACGCCAATACAATTCGGACGTGTTCATTATCTGTTTTAATATAGTATGGCTTTAACATTTTTACCGTTACCATCCATTCCACCTCCCAAAAAGATTTGATAGTGACCCTATATTAATTTTTAGTTAGTTTATTTTACATTATATTTTTAGAAATTTCAAGCTATTTCACAAATTTTTTTTTAAATGTATTTGTGGAACGGGTTCCCAATTTTTCCCCATCAATAGGGAAAAGGCAGAAATCGAATGAGAATCTGCCTTTTTCTTGTTCAGGAAATGACTTTTGTCAGGATAAAGGAAGCGATATTTCCTTTTGTTTCTTCGTCAAAGGGGTACGTTTCCTCGATTTGGTCAAAAATTTCCCCCGCTTCTTTCAAATAGACTATTCCCTTTTTCATAAAGGATTTGTAATGGCGGGTGATTTTCCCGATTTCATCGGCATATTTTTCATCGGTTCCTGGTGTTACGGTTTCTTCGTATAGGTCAATTATTTCCTCGCCTTCCCGTCCAGGGAAAAATTCATGGGGTTCCGTACTGTCAAACATGGAAAAACCAAGTTCAGGCACGTGGACCATATCGAGACTGTTCGGGTCAAAACTGCAGCGGTACAGGAAGACATCGTACCCTTTTGCCGAACAAGCATTGCCAACTTTTTTCATAAAGGTGGATTTCCCTGTTCCGGCACGCCCTTTTATATAGTACACTTTCGGAATACTTTCGATAATATGGGGAACGACGTTGACGACTCCGTCCCTCGTGTTCGTGCCAAAAAACCGGTAAGTAATCCGGGATTTCTTATTTTTATCCGGCTGTGCTGCTACCAGTTCGGCAATGAACCGTTCCGCCAGCCGGTCTGCCTTGGCAAAATCCATTTCCCGGACGTAAATCGCTTCCAGGTCATCGTGAATCGCTAACCCTTGCGCAAAGCTGTCGTAAGCTTCTTTCCGCTTCCCTTCATAGGCAGCGTATAACTCCTGATTTTTCGGCGGCTGTTTCGGAAAAAATCGCTCCAAATCTAATTCGACGACATCTTCGAGTTCCTTCGTCATGTAATTATCCAAAATAGCGATCGATTTCTGCGGCAAAATGACACCGTCTATATATGCTTCCCCCAACGAACTTTTCAATATTTCCATCGGTTCCTTCTGTTCATACGTCTCGATAATTTCTTGCAAAATCGCTGTTTTTAAGCGATGGGAAGGGTGCTTCAGACTGATGATTTGCTTCAAATAATCTACATTCGACTTAATCAGATTTACAAAACCGGCTGATGTATTGCCCGCGGCGTAATAATACTTTTTCAAGGAGACACATCCTTTATCAAATTTTCTTTCCGTGGGGGATCCGCCCCCCTCCTGTCAGGTCCATCATACAATAATTTATGACATAGACAAAAATGGAGTGCATCCTTTCTTCTCTTCGGTTTAATGAAACGGCAAAAGATACCGCAGGAGCTGTTCTGTTTCTCCTGCGGTTACAGTTCACGTTTCCAGCATTTTCAATTTTTTCCGTTCTTCTTCCGTAAACACTCTCGATCTTGTCAGGAACCGTTTCCCTTCGGGACCTTCTAAAGAAAACATCCCTCCCCTGCCGTCTACTACGTCAATAATTAGCTGGGTATGTTTCCAATATTCGTATTGATCTTTTGACATGTAAAAAGGGGTGTCCCCGATTTCCCCAAGCAATACGTCTGAATCTCCCGTCCGAAATTCACCCCGGGGATAGCACATCGGCGAGCTTCCATCACAGCAGCCGCCGGACTGGTGAAACATTAGCGGGCCATGAATTGCTTTTAACTTTTCAATGAGCGCCAATGCTGCATCCGTGGCAGTAACACGGGCAACCATCCGCCTCTCCTCCTTTCATCGGAAAACTTCTTTGTCAGAAATTACCTTCCTATTCATACTTATGCAAAGGAAAGTGGGATTTTGACCAATTTGGACAGGGCGGTTTCAGTTTGTACGATTAAAGGCTGAAATCATTGATAACGCGGGCCGCACAAAGCGTCTAGTCATTTTTCATCTCCATATAGGCAAATGTGTACCTTCTTTTCGTTATCTTCATATGCTAAAGGAGACGGAAGGGAGAGAATTCTGTGCTATCTACAAGTGCCTTTTTACAAGCGATGATTCCCCTTTATATTATGGGATTGATCGGCTTTTCCAGCCGGAGAATGGGAGTCCTTCCTCCTCAGGCGAATAACGTAATTACTCAGCTTATGCTCTATATCACTTTGCCCGCATTAATTTTATATTCCCTCGATGGAACTTTTTCGGTGAAGCTGCTTTCCGATTTCACCTGGCTTGTCGTCATGTCTGTTTTTATCATATGCATCTTCGTTGTTGCCGCCGCATGGCTGAGGATGAAGGCCAATTTGCCAGATGACCAAAAAACAGTTTATGAAAGTTTAATTATTTTTGGAAATCAAGGGTATATGGGTTTTGCCGTTGCGTATATTTTGTTGGCGGAGCAGGGTATCATTTACTTAACGATTTTTAACGTTTTCTACCTTATATTAATTTGGTCCTATGGGATTTATTTATTTACAAAGGACAATCCTAATATTGACTGGAAACTGTTGTTTTTCAATCCCGGCATTTTATCTACCTTTATCGGCGTAGTGATGCTTTTCCTCCCGTTTCAGTGGCCAACGCCGATTTTGGATACGTTTGAAAGTGTGGGAAAAATGACCATTCCCTTATCGATGATCTTAATCGGAAGTTTGTTGGCAGATATAAACAAGGAGCAACTGCGCCGTTATAGCAAAAATATGTATATTTGGATTGCCGCCGGCTGCAAGCTGCTGATCATCCCATTATTTTTGCTCGTATTCTTCCTATTTCAAACACCTTATCCGCTAATTTTAATCGCCGTGTTGACCTCTGCAATGCCGAGCGCATCAACGATATCCGTCTACGCGCAAAAGTTTGGCGGAGATGCTTCCTTCGCCTCTTTCGGAGTCTTAATATCCACCCTTCTTTGTATCGTTACCATTCCATTGCTTTATGCTGTGTTGCAATGGGTACACCACTTTTTTTAGCCGAAAAAAAGCCGCCGCATTGCCCAAAAAAGTACGTCAGCAAAATGGAGCCCATTTTACTGACGTACAGTTGGTAAAAGCCGTTTCGTTTAAAATAATCCTGCCGGTTTTTCGCTGTAGCTAATGAGCAAGTTCTTCGTTTGCTGATAATGGCTGAGCATCATTTGATGCGTCTCTCTTCCGATTCCCGACTTCTTGTAACCGCCAAAGGCCGCATGGGCAGGATATTGGTGGTAGGTGTTCGTCCAGACACGGCCAGCCTGAATCGCCCGGCCAAAACGATACGCTGTATTGATATTTCTCGTCCAGACCCCGGCGCCCAGGCCATAAAGCGTGTCATTGGCGATTTCCAATGCTTCTTCATTGTCCTTAAAGGTCGTTACCGAGAGAACCGGACCGAAAATTTCTTCCTGGAAGATGCGCATTTTGTTATGCCCTTTGAAAATCGTCGGCTGGACATAATAGCCGCCGGCAAGCTCCCCTTCCAGCTTGTTCACGTTTCCGCCAATCAGTACTTCTGCTCCTTCCTGCTTGCCGATATCAAGGTAAGACGTGATTTTTTCCATTTGCTCCGTGGATGCCTGGGCTCCCATCATCGTCTCGGTATCAAGCGGATGTCCAATTTTAATCTGTTTCACCCGTTCTAAGGCAAGATCCATAAAGTCATCATAAATTGATTCATGAATGAGCGCCCGGGACGGACAAGTACATACTTCCCCTTGGTTGAGAGCAAACATCGTCAAGCCTTCAACAGCTTTTTCCAAGAAGCTGTCATCTTTGTCCATTACATCAGCAAAGAAAATATTTGGTGACTTACCGCCAAGCTCGAGCGTTACCGGGATTAAGTTTTCTGAAGCATATTGCATAATAAGCCGTCCTGTCGTCGTTTCACCCGTGAAGGCCACTTTTTGGATGCCCGAATGGGTTGCAATTGGTTTACCTGCCTCCAAGCCAAAACCGTTTACGACGTTGACAACACCCGGCGGCAGCAGATCATGGATGAGCTCGAGGAAAACATGGATCGATGCCGGTGTTTGTTCTGCAGGCTTCAATACGACACAGTTTCCGGCCGCCAGAGCTGGAGCAAGTTTCCAAGTCGCCATGAGAAGCGGGAAGTTCCAAGGAATAATTTGTCCCACTACCCCAATCGGCTCATGGAAGTGATAGGCTACCGTGTCATCATCAATTTGGCTGATGCCGCCTTCCTGGGCGCGAATAGCTCCGGCAAAATACCGGAAATGGTCGGCAGCAAGCGGCAAATCTGCAGCTAACGGCTCCCGCACCGCTTTCCCGTTATCCCACGTTTCTGCAACAGCAAGCATTTCCATATTTTCTTCGATGCGATCGGCAATTTTATTCAAAATATTGGCCCGCTCTGTCACCGAAGTCCGCGCCCATTCGTCCTTTGCCGCATGGGCTGCCGCAACAGCAAGATCCACGTCCTCCTTTGTCGAACGTGCTACTTCACAAAACACCTCCCCTGTCACCGGACTGACATTTTCGAAGTACATCCCTTTTACCGGCGGACGATACTCTCCTCCGATAAAGTTATCGTACCGCTCTCTAAAGTGGATGACGGCACCGTCCGTATTTGGGTTTTTGTACCGCATGAACATTCCCCCTCTTCCTTATTATTTGCGATGAAAGTCATGGGCTGTCCTATTCTAACGTATATGCAGCTGGAGATAGGAAAATGACAGATTTACCATTAAATAGTTCAATCACAAATAAATAACTGAACATTCTATGAATTGGTCAGTATAATCATTCTTTATTACTATGAATATGATAAAATATCGGTAGAATTTAATAGGTCAAAGGTGTTGGTCAGGCTTCATGTATTCAAAATACCTAGGAAAATTGGGAAATCGAATGCTGCGATCTATTACTGTTTCAGCAATGGCTATTATCGTATTAACGATATTAAGCGTAATTAGCGTTCGTTTTTTCCTATATGAGAACATTCAAGGACAGCGAATTTTAGATCAAATCGATGAATCGGTAAACGTTTTGCATAACTCTCTCATCGATCAGGAAACGGGGCAAAGGGGATATAACTTAACGAATAACCCTTCCTTTTTGGAACCTTATTATCAGGGAATGGAAGATTTTTCTCAAAGCTCAAAAGCACTAGCGGAACTGATGATTAAATATCCAAGTTTAACTGCTGAAATTAAAGAACTGATTGAAAAAGGTGAATATTGGCATCATCATTACGGGGAGCCTTTGGTCGAGATGTCCCAGCAAGGCGAAGCACCAAGCCTTGAGCTATTGTCTGCTGGTAAGCAAGCCCTTGATGAGTTCCGGCTGTCTTCGGAAGTGTTTTTCCAGCATATTGAAGCGGAAAGAACTGTTGTCCGGGAAAAAATGCAAACAGGCATACAAATTACACTTGTCAGTCTCGTGATAAGCATCATCGCCATTGTATGTATTAATGTATATATTAACTACAGAGTGTTGCAATCTGTCGTCAGACCGATTATTCATTTAAATGATTGTGTTACTGCGTATACGAAACATGATTTTTCCAAAAAAATTCCGGTCTACGAACGAAAGGACGAATTATCTGAACTGATTCGAAATGTAGATCAAATGCGGGAGGAACTGTCTTCCAGTTTCCATACTTTAAAAACGGAGGCCAATGCGGACGGATTGACAGGGCTGTTTAACAGACGGTATTTTGACGAATATTTAGAGCGAGAGTGGAATACGGCAAAAAAGGAGCAAAAATGTTTGTCTTTAATCCTTTTCGATATCGACTATTTTAAGAATTATAATGATACGTACGGTCACCTGGAAGGAGACGAATGCCTGAAAAAAATTTCCCACTGCCTCCGCACCTTTCAAGGGGGCTCCCTTAATTTTGCCGCCAGATACGGCGGAGAAGAGTTTGCTGTTATCCTGATTAATCGGACGGAACAGGAAACCCGTTGTATCGCTGAAGGAATGCGGCAGGCGGTCATGGATTTAAACATCCCCCATGCTTCTTCAGACATTTGCGATTGCGTCACCATCAGCATTGGTGTTGCTACTGTTATTCCTACAGACAGAATGGAGATAAACGATTTCATTCATATGGCGGACCAGGCGTTATATCTATCAAAGAAAAACGGAAGGAATCAAGTGACAATGTATAGGCCTGGGGCGGAGTGATGTAGGTAAGCAAAAATCAAAATTATAGTGCAGGACTTTGCAAAGAAAAATGCAGGGTCCTGCACTAAATTTTTTTGACAAATAAAAAAAGGCTTGATATAAGCCAGTGTAAATATGAGTATGATTCACTCACTATTTCTCTATACCAAGATTAGAAGAGTACCAAAACTCTTACCTATGAGGAATTGAAAAATGTGTCTCTATAGCAAAAATCAGGAGAGTACCAAAACACTGTCCATACTTACCATGCCAATCCTGAAGTTTCTCTATACCAAAAATCAGGAGAGTACCAAAACGATTTGCTTCGCTATGCTCCTTAACATCCTGTTTCTCTATACCAAAAATCAGGAGAGTACCAAAACTGCTTCGCTTTCTACGATGTTCGATATTTTGTTTCTCTATACCAAAAATCAGGAGAGTACCAAAACACAACGAAAGAAGATTTAGAGATTAGTATAGTTTCTCTATACCAAAAATCAGGAGAGTACCAAAACGCGTTAAGCTTGGTATACCTACGTTATATAGTTTCTCTATACCAAAAATCAGGAGAGTACCAAAACTAAAATCATACTCAACATTTGAAAAGGGCAGTTTCTCTATACCAAAAATCAGGAGAGTACCAAAACACCCAGTACCAACAAGAACAAATTCTAGGGTTTCTCTATACCAAAAATCAGGAGAGTACCAAAACTAACCCGATGGTTATTCGGGGGGCGGCATTGTTTCTCTATACCAAAAATCAGGAGAGTACCAAAACTCATCCTTATAAAAGTTAGGACCGTATCTAGTTTCTCTATACCAAAAATCAGGAGAGTACCAAAACAAGGGGGCTTGCCTGAAATGGCAAACCCCTGTTTCTCTATACCAAAAATCAGGAGAGTACCAAAACATGTTACTTGCGTATTTATGCGTTTATTCGTTTCTCTATACCAAAAATCAGGAGAGTACCAAAACTTACTTGTTCCTGCAGCTGTTTTATTTTCCGTTTCTCTATACCAAAAATCAGGAGAGTACCAAAACCAAGAACACTTTGAAATTGTGCTTCTACGGGTTTCTCTATACCAAAAATCAGGAGAGTACCAAAACCTTGATTTTCATTACTTACCCTCTCCCTTAGTTTCTCTATACCAAAAATCAGGAGAGTACCAAAACCTATAAAAAAGTTTTTATCAGAGGTAAAACGTTTCTCTATACCAAAAATCAGGAGAGTACCAAAACCCATTTTTTAACCTCCTTGAATAAAAAGTTGTTTCTCTATACCAAAAATCAGGAGAGTACCAAAACTTAGTCCTTGAAAGGCTTTCTGGAAGATATGTTTCTCTATACCAAAAATCAGGAGAGTACCAAAACTGATGTAATGGTTACAGTAACCATTTAAAGTTTCTCTATACCAAAAATCAGGAGAGTACCAAAACTAGCTTTTATTATTGATTGCCCGATTTGATGTTTCTCTATACCAAAAATCAGGAGAGTACCAAAACAACAAACGACCATTGTTATTTTTTATAAAGTTTCTCTATACCAAAAATCAGGAGAGTACCAAAACTATCTTACGAATTCCATAATTATCTTTCAGTTTCTCTATACCAAAAATCAGGAGAGTACCAAAACATACGGATTCGCCGTTATCGATTAGAGTAAGTTTCTCTATACCAAAAATCAGGAGAGTACCAAAACCCGTGATAATATACTCTGCTTCTAACAGTGGTTTCTCTATACCAAAAATCAGGAGAGTACCAAAACTAATGCCAGATACTGGCTTTTACGTTTATCGTTTCTCTATACCAAAAATCAGGAGAGTACCAAAACCTCATTTTTTGTTCGACTATGACTTATATTCCCGTAAAAACATTTTGAGGTTTGGTTCTAGATCCTCCAATTCATAAGGGATTTCAATACCTAAATTGTATAGGATGGCAAAAATTATTGTTACTATTGAGTCATAATTTTTATCAATTATTTGCTTTAATTCATGCAATGAAATGGAGTTATCCACAACTTTAAAAAGTAATTCTTTTGCTGTTTCAAATAGCGCATCCTCACAGAAAAATGGCAAATCATTTATTATTTTACTCTTTCTTTGCTCAATTACTGCATGATTTACTATTACATCCATTATACAGTAATTCCAGCTTTCTTTCCTGCCCATTGCTTTGAATTTTGTATTGGTTACTATAAAAATTTGATAACCTTTATTTGCCAACTCTTTTATATACTCGCAAAACGTATCCATTTCCTCTTCATCGGTATATAATTCGGGCAATTCCAAAATAATTAAATTATTATTCTCAAAGGGACTATCAACAATAATATTCAAAAACAATTTTTTATAATCCAGCGGTTTCATTTTTTTTATAGGAAAAAATACAATATTCTCTGAAAAAACTTTTGTCCCTGTTTCCCTTAAGGTTGCTTGAATACCCCATCTTTTTAACTTTTGGTTAAATAGTACAAGCTCATCATTCAGCCCGCTCCAAACATCAAGCAATTCATTGTATAAGGGCGAATAAGTGAGCTGTTCAGCAGCATTTTCTCTTATTTTAAACAATGGAGATTTCGTAGTTATTTTATCTAATTGAATATGCGCATCGAATGGAATAAAGTGACAATCCCACTCTTTTTTATTCATTAACTGAGCATCCTCATAAATTTTAACGGTTGAATAGCGATTGTTAAAAAAATCATCTATTTGCCTTATCAGATGAAACCATTTGATATTATCACCAAACAAAATGGTTATGTTATTTGTTTCGATATCAAAATTTCCATTATCTGATTCAATTGACCATATTTTCATAATATCACCAACGGATCCTCTGTAATATTTTCTTCCTGGATTGTTTTATCACCGACTAAAATTAACATCTTTTCATATTGTTTGTTTGTAACGGCCATTATTCTGATCGATCCCCTGCTCGGCAAGTTCCTTTTTAAAGTTTCAATATACTGAAACAAGCTTATTCTATTTGGGAAGATTTTAACGTACACTGAAAATTGAATCATGGTAAATCCATTATTGATTAAATATTTCCTGAATTTAGAATATATTCGTCGCTCTTCTTTCGTCGTCATAGGCAAGTCAAAAAATAACAGCAGTCTCATAATTTTATACGGCGATGCCATTCTCCGGGTACACCAGTAATCTAGTATCGTTTTCATTCATTGATTTAATGAATGATTGCACAAATAAGTCGATTGCATTTAACACAGTTTGATTCTGACCGCCTATCCTCACTTTTGAACTTAAGCGACTTATTAATTGCTGCTTCATCTCTAAAGTTAAGTAATCTTCCTCTTCAACTGTTGTAGCAACCCAAATATCAATAATCGGTCTAAATACTTCCATACAATCGTCCACCAGATTGAATGCGTTAAACTGATTACGATGCCCTATTCCAAATGCCGGATGTAAACCATAAGCTACGACTGTTCTGGCAACACATGCTCTTAATACAATATAACCATAGTTTAATGCAGCATTATATGAGTCTACGGCACCTCTTCGTCTTCTAAAAGACGCCCCAAACAATTCGTCAAAATATAATTTTGCTGCATGTCCTTCGCGATTATCATAATCACCTAGTGTTACATTATCGGCCATATTTCTTAATCGCTGAATAACTGATCTGTCCTTTTCAAGAAATTCTAATACAGATGCCTGATTGTTTATTTTGATTCGGACTATTTTTTGCCACATCTTTTCTTTTATAGAAGGATCCCATTTTATCTGATTGTACAAAACACCATAAACCCTATAATGGCTATACAATCCTAAGGAAAATACATTTGGGTGGTGATTATCGTCGCAAATGATTAAGAGAATATGATATTCAGCTAATTTATTCATTAATTTTCCCGTGACTACTGTTCTGCTATTATCCACAACGATGGTATGAATATCAGAGAGAGGAATTAATACTTCCTGTTCTCCCTTTACTACTTTCAAGTTATCGAGATATAACTTTAATTCTTCTGCTTCTGAAACATATACTATTCTCCAGCTCACCGAACCCTATACCTCCTTTTTTCCAAATAAAAAAGCCCCAATAAATGGGGCTGCGTTCGGGATAAACCCTTATTTTGGTAGGTTCTCCCAATCTTTGGTATAGAGACGATAGAATTAAATCTATCGTACTATTAATATACCCCATTTAGTCATATTTGTAAATAGTTTTTGAAATTTTCTCTCTCCACTAGATATTTATTTCCTAAAATATCAACTTTATACTTACAAACATGACTAAATGTTGATGGGGCTAAAATTCCGTCCTTCCGTGCAGCTTTTTTCCTGTCAACAAAATCAACCTCTATTTTATTTTGTCTTGGGTTATTGTCACCGCGAAAAATCCGTTCATGCCATTCTCCATTTTTTTCAAAAGCAAATCTTTCATTTTTATATAGACTAAAAACAAATTCATAGCTATCGTCAATTTTCTTGTAGCTCTGCATTTTTTCCATGTTATACCTGTCCATATCTAAAACGTATCGATCTCCCTCTTGTTTCCACCAGTAGTACGGGACACCGATATACTTATATTTTCCATCCTTATTCTTATACAAATCAATACGAATGCTTTTGATACTTTTTAGCACAACATTATGTCGTGCATCAGGGTATTTATGTGTAATATCTAAATGCACCCCTAGTCTTTGATCATAGTAGCGAAGCGTTTTGACAGGTACCTTTCCGTCTTTTTTAATATATCCATGTTCTTCCTTGTAAGCCCGGAAAGGATTATCTGCAGACTTATATTCTTTTATAATCTTTAGGATGAGCTCCATTAGTTCCGGATTATGTTTAGCAATTAAAAAGTCTTCTGGTTTCTTTTCCAGTTTTTCGATTACCTTCTTAACTTCATTCTTATTCATTTCATAAATATTGCTATATTTTCCTAGCGTATATTTATCTCCATCCTTCATTCTTGTAGTATAGATTGTTTGATTGGAAATGGTACGATTAGGTTTTCTGTCCACTTTATGGGAGTACTTAATTTTCGACTCATAATTTTGTAAGTTGCGCAAAAAAGAAATAAATCGGTTGTCAAATACTTCTTCTTCACTTAATATTTCACCCGTTTCCCTATCAATCACAGCACCTGTTTCGTTCATCTCAAATTTATGAAAGAACTCAAAGATGGGCATTTTGCCAATCGCCGCAACTATAAGTGCATCTATGGCATGATGGGCATAGCCCTCCTCCCTTTCTTTATTTAATTTAGCATGTCTTCTTAAAGCTGCTGTAAAAGACCCTCTAATTGATAAGACAGAGGTGTCTATATTATTTGCTTTAAAGAATGATCGTAAATTCATTGAAAAGGTTCTCATCGCATATTGGGTATCTACAAGGTTTCGATTAATAAACTCTCTTTGTAATTCTTCGTTAAATTTGACATCCCGCATTTCTAATAAATAGTCTTTTTTCTTGCTAGTAATCTTTCTGCTTTTATATAGCCTTATAACTTCATCCTTAAACTCTTCAAAAGTACGGGAAGCTTTCCCTGAGCTAAAGTATTGAAATGGGGTATTTTGTCCTTTTTTCTGGTTTTCGCCATGCAAACAGACTACTTTATTTGCCTGACTGTCATCAAAGGAAATGGAGACTGGAATAATATGATCAATTTCATATAAGTAAGGATTATTTACTACGTCGTGAGCAGTAATAGATTTTCCGGAATAAATACATTTCCAGTCCTGACTGCTCAATAACTTTAATGCTAGGTGCTGCTTACTGTTTAATTTTAATTCTTTAAGGGATTTTACGCCTAATAATTTCGCCATTTCATTTTCGTGTTTCTTCGTCTGCCTTTGAAATTCTTTATATTTTTGTGCTTTTTCTTCACTATTTTTTTCCCTTGCAGTTTCCACCAAAATGGAATCCATTTCTCCATATCTTTTTCTAACTTCATTTACGATTTTGATCGCTTCCCGATGTGCCCTTTTGGCAACCGTACTCAGTATTGCCGTATCATCAAATACAATTTTATTTTTCGCCTTTAATCTTGATAATCTTTTTTCTTCTAGCCCTAGCTCGGCAAATAATTCCATTTGGTTTTTATTTGTATGCCATAAGTCATGTAAAACAGTGTTTATCGCTTTTTTGGATAAGGAATGGTAACCGGTAAAAGCTGTCGACTCTTTTAATGCGTCGATAATTTTTCTTTTTGTCTCTTCATCATATTTTTCAAAAAGTCGTAAGAGTCCTTTTTCCCGACGGTGGTAAGCCTTTTCTGCTGTTAATACTTCAGCAATATCATCCAGTAGATCGATATCATCTAATATATCAGGCGGAAGATCGTGTTGTTCTACAATTTTTTTAATCTCTTTATATCCTTTAAACTCTGTAAAGAGAGGTTTATCATTCCGAACATCTATCCGATATCCGGTTACATCTGCATCACTAGAAACGCCTTTATATTTTAAAATTTGATTTAGTGTAATGTTTTTTCCTTTTTTAATATAATTTTCTACTAGAAATTTCTTATCCTCGTAAGTTAAATACTCACCATTGATTTGAATTTTGTTTAGGTCGTTGCTAAGCAAATTAAATAGGTCCGCAGTAAACGACATTTTTGCAATCCGCAATTCATCCGGAAAATAAGTGCATTTTCCCCTCATTTTATTGATTAAAGATACTTCTTCCAGTTCACCTTTTTCATTAATAAAGAAACGGCCGTATGGTGTAGGTGACTTTTCAGATCCAGGGCCCTCATAATATTGTCTGCGGCTCTCTACTAATTCTATATATTGCTCTATAAATGTATCATCTATCTTTGTATGTATTTTCCTTTGTTTATTCAGTATCGCTTTTGCTTCCTCTATATAATCCTGGGTTCGGAACCTATTTTTGTGTCCTCTAATTTTTCCTTCCGTTTTTCTTCGTTCCAATTGTACTTCGCAAATGTACTTGTTCTGCAATAATTTCTTATTATATGCAATCTGGTCTTTCGTAGACAATGATTCTTCATCAACATCTTCTTCCATTGGAGAATCTAGTACTGTACCACGCATTTTGGCAATGTGGTAGAGGCCTGCAACAAGCTCTTCCTCCGTTACATCATTATAAATCGCATTGTACCTCGCTTCATAGGGATCGAACTTACCAATTCCTTCACACGATAGATTGTAACTATCAAATAATTCTTTTAACCGTTCTAAGCGGTGAGTTCTTCTTCTTTTTAATCTCCTTGCTCCACGAAAGGAACGTCTTTCTTCATTTGCATTTCTACTCGCTTCTTCAAAAAGTCTTACACCTGCATCAATGATTTCCCCAGTTTCCTGATCAATGATTCCCCATCCTACAGATGAAATGCCGATATCCAAACCAAGAACTTTCCCCATACAGGACACCCCTCTCTAAAATAAATAAAATTTATTAAAATATTCTGTAACTGCTTACTTTTATTATAATGGATATATTTACCTGCTTCAATTGGCGTATATTAATAATTGCACAATACTTTTATCCTGTTGTTGTTTATCAGTGAATAAAGCCAATAAAAAAGATGCCAGAAAACCTGACATCTCATTTAAAATTACGAAATATATAACGCACTATTTTATTTCGGGTAAAATGCGTACTTCTAACTCCATTTCAGAATTGCACAACGGACAATTAGGTTCCTTTGCAAAACTGAATGATTCCCGCATCCATCCTTGGCAATCATCACTTGTACAAGCCCATACGTTTGTTTCCACCTCAGGGACCGGTTCTTTTGGTCCGCGTGAAAATGACATGAATGCAACCCCTTTTTCTCATATTAGATACATTATACCCCTAATCCAGAGACAAAGAAAGGGATAGATGAGTCAGATCTTTTTTTGGAAGGCGGCAACCGTCAATCGTTATGCAGTTTCTTCCTGACCTTTCACCATTTCCTTTTCCCGCAACTTCCAGTCATAAAATCTCGTTGTAACAAATGGAATGAACAGGATTACGAGGAGGAAATAGAAAAGAATTTCCATGTTAAAGTAGTCGACGATAAATCCGCCGAGTACCGGGCCGATCATTCTTCCTACCGATGCGATGCTGTTGACGAGCCCTTGATAGAATCCTTCTCTTCCCTTCGGTGCCAGCTCATTGGCAATTGTCGGAAAGGCAGGCCACATAATGACTTCCCCCATCGTTAAGATCGCCATCGCCACGGCGAACATGGCGAAATTTTCCGAAACCATCGCAACAATAAAGGAAAAAATCAACAACACGTTCCCAATATAAATTTGCTTTCTTGTAGAAGGGATTTTCGACGTAACCCAACGTACAAGGGGCTGGGAAATTACGATCAGAAAACCGTTTACTGCCCATATCGTACTGTATTGTTCCAATGGAATTCCGATTTCCTGCGTATACGGCGCAATCGTTGCCTGCCATTGGGAATAGGAAAACCAAATTACGAAAAATCCTCCGCACAAAATTAACAAAGCAATAAGCGGGTCTTTTTGTTTGATTTTTGCCTTTTGTTTAATGACGGATGTTTGCATCTGTCTGTCGATTTTTTTGTCAAAGTCTTTAAATGCAAATAGGACGATGAAAAAGAAGACGACAAACAATGAGGCGTTTGCCATAAAAATATATGAAAAAGATATGCTGGCAACATAGCCGCTTGCCGTTGCTCCAAGTGCGACACCTAAATTTTGGGCGACGTAAATCGCATTAAAGGTCCTCCGTCCCCCTTCCGGCCATAGGGACCCTGCCATCGCATACATTACCGGCCACGTAATTCCGGATGAAAACCCCATGACGATGAGCAAAATCGTGTATGGGGCGGCTGTATGGAAAAAGGAAAGCAAAATCGCCGATGTCATCGATAAGAATGTCCCGATTAAAACGGTTTTATAGGCGCTGTATTTGTCGAATAGCGTTCCGCCAATCAGATTCCCTGCTACACTTGCTGCCTGATTCAGCATTAAAATAAAGCCGGCAAAGGCCAGGCTTTTTCCGAGCTCATTATGCATATAAATGGAGTTCATCGGCCACAGGAAGGAACCCCCTGTGACACTCACCGTCGTTGCAACTACTAAAATCCAAATTTCTCTTGGCATGTTATCACTCTTTCCCAAGGTGTCCTGAAGTTATTTTAATATAATCATCGTTGTCTGTCACTTGCCCTTTTTCGTCAAAATTCGAGAAGTGCCTGTCCGGCTGGTACCCCCGGTCATTCCGGCAGCACCTGCAGACACCAAAAAAGGCAACCGAGCTTGGGTTGCCTCGTCTGCTCTACTTTAAAAGAAAACCTTTTGAAGTAATAAAATCCCGCATATGCGGTCTCCGCGGCTCTTTCAGAAATTCTCCCATCGATTTCGGCCAGTTCGTATCCTTTTTGTTCGTCAGCCGTTTGCGATAGTATTCTTCGGTCACTTTGCTATATTCTTCTAAAATAGCGTCGTATTTTTCCTCATCGTAGCTATTTTCATGCAAAATCCCTTGAACCGGGATTCGCGGCTTCACTTGCGGAGATTCATCCGGAATACCGACGGTCATCCCGAATAATGGGAATACTTTATCCGGCAGGCCAAACAGCTCGCTAATTTCCTCCGGTTTGTTCCGAACCCCGCCAATATAGCAAATTCCGTAACCGTGGGCTTCCGCAGCAATTACAAAGTTTTGGGCAAATAATGCTGTATCCACTGTCGTTACAATGAATGTTTCCAAATGCTCCACATTGATGTTGACGCCTGCTTTTTTGCCTGCTGCTTCCAGCCGTTTCATATCGGCACAAAACAGAAGCACGACCGGCGCGGACAAAATTTGCGGCTCGTTATTGGAGAGCACTGCTAACTTATTGATTTTCTCCGGGTCCGTTACTTTAATGACAGAATAGGCTTGAACAAAATTTGATGTTGCTGCATGCTGTGCTGCATGAAGCATTTCTTCTAATTTTTCATCCGGAATCGGATCCTTTTTATACTTTCGGATTGATACATGGCTTTTCAGCAATTCTAAGATGTTATCCGGCATTATGTAATTCCTCCTTATGATGAAACGTCACTAGGACCATTTCTAATTGACAAACTTTGGGAAGCGCCTGCATCAGCACGTGCATTAATCGATTACTTTCTCCAGTTCGCTGATTTCTTCTGCGTTGAGTATTGTTTCCAGTTCGAGGATAATCAGCAGTTCTTCGTCTAGTTTGGCAATTCCTTTCACAAAGGTTTGTTTAACTCCGCCAATAATCGGCGGCGCCGGCTGAATTGCCGAATTGGCAATATCCTTCACTTCCTCGGCCGCATCAATAATCAGGCCAATTTGCATCTCGTTAAACTGAATAACAAGGATTCGAAAATCATCCGTCACTTCTGACTTCGGCATATAGAGCCGTTCCTTTAGATCAATGATAGGAGTCGTAACATCCCTGATTTGCGTCACACCTTTAATAAATTTGGATGTGCGGGGCACTTCCGTCAATTTTTGTATCCGTTCAATGGAAATCACCTGATGAATATCTACCGCAAAGGATTGTTCCCGCAATTTAAATATAATGTATTTTGCTGTTTCAGACATTGTCTCACCCCAATTCAATTCAATACAAACGTCACGTTAAGAAAAAGATTACACCAATTCCATCTTCAACATCCTGGTGTAACCTTTTGACAGCTCCCTCATATTTAAAAATTGCGCAGGATTCCAGCCGCTGCATAATGTACTCATTGCACCAAGGAGAGTACGCCCAACAAACTAATGAACCCTCTGCTTCAACGGCCCGCATGTAAACTAGCGGGCCGCCTCAGCAATATAACCTATTTTACTAATGCATTCGGATCGATAATGAGGGCGACTTCCCCGTCTCCTAAAATCGTTGCTCCAGAAATGGCAAAAACATCTTTTAAGTAATTGCCGAGGGATTTCAGGACAATCTCCTTTTGGCCAATAAAGGAATCGACGATAAGTCCGGTTAATTTTTCGCCCTTTTTCACAACGACAATGGCGTAATACGTGTCATCGACTTCTTCTGTCACCGGTACTTCAAATACATCTGTCAGCGAGATGAGCGGAATAACCTGCCCGCGGAAATCCATCACCTTTGAACCGTGGGCATACATCAATTGCTCTTTCTCCAGCAGGACCGTTTCAATAATGGAAGAAAGCGGGATGGCATACGTTTCCTGCTGAACTTTCACTAATAAAGTAGAAATAATCGACAACGTCAGCGGCAATTGAATGGAAAAAATACTTCCATTGCCCTGGGAGGTTTCAATATTAATTTGCCCGCCTAACGATTCAATTTTATTTTTTACGACATCCAGTCCGACACCGCGGCCGGAAATATCCGAAACTTTCTCCGCTGTGCTGAATCCGGAGGCTAAAATAAACTGGGCAATCTGGTCATCCGTTAATAGTTCGGCTTCTTCTTTTGTCACTAACCCATTTTCGATTGCTTTCTCCTGAACTTTTTCCCGGTTAATTCCTGCTCCGTCATCCTCGATTTCGATAAACACATGGTTGCCGCTATGGTATGCGCGAAGAATAATCTTTCCGGTTTCCGGCTTCCCTGCCTTTTTCCTTACTTCCGGCATTTCAATTCCGTGGTCCACCGAATTGCGGATAAGATGAACGAGCGGGTCGCCTATTTCATCGATGACTGTCCGATCCAGCTCCGTCTCTGCACCGATGATTTCCAAATTAATTTTCTTGCCTAAGTCCCGGGCTAAGCCCCGCACCATCCTTGGAAAGCGGTTAAATACTTGTTCGATCGGGACCATCCGCATGGACAGTATTAAGCTTTGCATTTCTGAAGAAACCCGGCCTAAATGCTCGACTGTCTCCGTTAAATCCTGGTTCCCTAGACCTTCCGCAATTACTTCCAGTCGGCCCCGGTCAATAATGACTTCTTCAAAAATATTAAGCAAGTCGTCAATTCTTTCCAAATTCACGCGGATCGTTTTCGAAGCAGCACTCTTTAACTCTGATTTGACAGCGTTCTTTTTGTCTTTTTGCGTCGGTTTTTCGAGTTTTGCCGCTGGCTGCTCCGGGGTTTCCTCTTTCGGTTTAGCCGAAGGTGCTTTGGCGGCAAAAGCGATGATGTCCACTTTTTCTATTTCGGAAATTTTAAAAATGGCACCTTTGATTTTGTCGATATTTTCTTTCGACAAGTAGACAAAGGAAAAGTTTTGGTCAAAGTTTCCTTCTTCAATTTCCTCAACTTCCGGCGTTGTTTTAATAATCTCCCCGTATTTTTCCAACACTTCAAAGACCATATATGCTCTTGCGCCTTTTAAAATACAATCCTCCGTTAACCCAACGGAAACTTGATAGGCGCCAAAGCCTTGCTCTTTCGCCTGCTGAATCACTTCCAGCTGGAATTCGTCCAGTTCAATGTCAAAATCTTTCTCCTCCGCGACTGCTGCTGCCGCCTCCGTTGCTGCTGGCTGTGGTGCAGCTTCTCCTTTTTCCACTGCTTCCAAGCGGCGAACAAGCTCGGATACGTCTTTTTTCCCATCGTTTCCTTCACTGATCGAAGCGACCATTTCTTCCAAATATTCAATGGCAACAAAAATAATATCAATGAGTTCAGAAGTGACATTTAGTTTTTGATTGCGAATCAAATCAAGGACGTTTTCCATTTTATGGGTGAGAGAGGCGATATCCTCAAATCCCATCGTTGCTGCCATCCCTTTCAAGGTATGGGCAGAACGGAAAATTTCATGTACGATGTCAAGATTGTTTGGCTGCTGTTCCAATTCAAGAATATTGTCATTAATTGCCTGCAAATGTTCCCGGCTTTCATCCAAAAACACGTCTAAATATTGATCCGTTTCCATAAGCATTTCCCTTCTTCCCAATTGATAGTTCTATCATGATTATCTATTGTTGTAGATTCGTGCGAAATCTAAGAAACTTCTTACTTGTATGTTACCATATTTTACAGATAAAACGGTAAATCGAAGGTACCTTTTAGTATCTAAGACCTATCTGTCTATTCTATGAAACTATCTGTTTATATTATCGGCAATAAGAGAATGGTTTTAAAGAAGAAACAAGAAATATCCTTTCGGCTTTCCTGCACCTTTGGAACTTAAGACCTAAGCAGCCCATCAGCTGTAAGAGCAGCGTTTTTCCTGCCAATACAATTACACAAAAAAACGTCCCCAAAACAGAGGCCCTGCATTATCAGTTTTAGGGCCATTGTTTTGGAGACGTGCACGCTTAATCCATCTTAAACTTTCCGACTTCTTTTTCCATTTTCATCGCATCCTCTTCCAGATTAGCTGCCAATTTGGACAGCTGTTCAATCGCGGCTGTCTGTTCTTCCATCGCCGCGGAGACTTCCTCCGTGCCTGCTGAAGTTTCTTGACTAATGGAAGTGATATCCCGGATGTACTCGGTAACTGCTTCTCCATGCTTCAGCACATCCTCCACTAAATGCATCGTTCGTTCAATTACTTCACCCGTTGATTTTGCCTTTTCCGTCAATTGATAGAACGATTCTTCCGTATCTTTCACCGATTCAGATTGGGTCATAAAAATATCGCTCGTTTTCGTTATAATTTCAACGGTCTGTTTCATTTCCTGCTGCATTTCGGCAATCGATGCAGATACATCTTCCAATGCTTTCCCTGTCTGTTCCGCGAGTTTTCCAACTTCGGAAGCAACGACGGCAAAACCTCTGCCGTGTTCCCCCGCCCTTGCTGCTTCGATGGATGCATTCAATGCGAGCAAGTTCGTTTGATTGGCAATGTCAGTAATCTTTTGGACGATTTGGTTAATGTCACTAGAACGTTCGTCCAATTTGTGAATGGCGGAAAGAACATTTTCTGTTTCTTTGCCCGTTTGTTCTGTCTGCTGGCGGAGCTGCTGAATAATGCCGATTCCTTTATCCGCCATCTGTGACATTTCCTCGGCTTCCCGCTGCATCGTACGGTTTTCATCTGCAACGCGATCGAGCATTTCCGACATCATTTCCATCTGCTCTAAGTTTTTCTCCACAATATCCGACTGGCTGCTGGCACCTGCAGCAATTTGTTCCATCGTTGCCGCCACTTCATTGGCAGAAACATTCTGTTCTTCCGTATTGGAAAGCAATGATTGGGATGCCGCCTTCACCTGCCCTGATAAGGCATAAATATTTTTCATTAACGCTCTGATTTCATCGACCATTACTTGGAAACTGTGGGATAACTCGCCAATTTCGTCATCCCGGTTCACTTCCACTTTTGCAGTAAGGTCTCCCTGTTCCACTTGTTTCATATTTTCCTGGAGCTTGCGGATTGGCTTGATCATTCGTCTTGTTATGAATATAATGACCGCAATGACAAGAATTAAAAAGATCATCAGGCTGATAAAAATCGGCAATGTAATGGCGAGGCCTTTCTTTTCAAATTCCTTCTTGGAAATATTTCCGGCAATAATCCAGTCGGTAACGCTATTCTTCACAAATCCGATAATTCGTTCTTCTCCGGAGGACTCATATTCGAGAATTCCCTTCTCCCCCGCATCCAGCAAAGCTGAAAAGCCGGAAGTTTGTGCAGCACTTTCACCGATACGGGCAGCATTTGGGTGGGAAATAAAATTACCTTGGTTATCGAGCACGATGGCATACCCGGTATCTCCGATTTCCGCTTTGCCGACCATCTCCATTAACGTGCCGGTAAAAATATCAATTCCGGAGGCTCCAAGCAATCTGCCTCTTTCATCATAAAAAGCTCTGGCTGCCGTAACGATAATTTCCCCAGTTGCCTGGTCTATGTATGGACTCGTCCAAATTGTTTTCCCTTCTGCTTCCACCGCAGCTTTGTACCAGCCTCTCTCCCGGGCATCAAAGTCCGGTCCTAAATCGACAACTGGATAAATAATCGTTTCCCCGGACTGTTCATAAGAGGAATACATGCTTTGAATGCTTGGAGTCACATCTACTGTATCCCCTAAATATTTGATCAGCTGATTCCGGTCACCGTTTTTGACAACGTCTTGTTCATTTAAACGCTGCAAAATGCTGTCCATATTTTCATAAAATATATGAAAAGCTTCATTCATGCCCGCCATTTGGCTCTCCACATTTTGTGCCAGCTCTTCTGTCGTCAGTTCGACTGCGAAATTATAACTGATATAGGAGATGACCAAAGTCGCCGCAAATATAAGGATAATCGTAGGATACAAAATTTTTTTCTGAATCGACCTCAACCTGCGCGTTTTCTTTTTCTCCATCCTTTTCCCCCTCTCCTAGCCTAGCTCGTCTATCAGCAAATATATATCCATATTTCCTGTATTTTCAAAGTCAGCAGTAAGCTGAATCGCTTTATCAAACCCGGACAATGTTGTCTTTCCTTCCATAATTGTCGGTGCTGTAATATCGGTGCGGATTCCATGCTCCTCTATTTTTGCCGATAGATTGCCAGCCAGCATATTTCCCAGCTCGCCGCTAAAAGATGTCAGCATTTCCCCTTCAATGTCCATCCCAAACATAGACTTGCCGATCTCGCTAAAAACCGCATGTTCGCCGGATAAGATGAGCTTTCCTTTTAAATCTCCCGTAAAGCCGATTAATACGCCAAATTGCAAATCCAATGCCTTTCCCAGCAATTTTGGCTTGGAAATTTTATAAGGAATTGGAACGATGGATTGTAACGACGTGTGGGTACCGTTTAATAAATGGGTAACAGACCGATTTCTTTCATGTATGGATAGCGCCATGGAAAAACCTCTTTTCTAAAGAATGCATTCCTGTCAATATCTATTCTCATCATAGCGGAAAAATAGGCAAAAAGCTTTATTTAAATGACAGAAAATATAATACTTTCTTTTCATTTTTGGACAATCTTTAATCTTCTTCACTTACATTTATTTCATAGTTTGGTGTAATCAGTACTTCTACCCGCCGATTTTTCGCCCGGTTTTCTTCACTCGTGTTTGGAACGATTGGCTTATATTCGCCATAACCTTTGGCGCTAAACAACGTTGGGTCCAAATCTTCATTTTCCAATAAAATCTTCATAAAGTTTACCGCCCGTGCCACACTAAGTTCCCAGTTGGAAGCATATTCGGCGCTGGAGATTGGGCGGTCATCCGCATGCCCTGCAACAACTACTTGATGCGGCGGATCGGTGTACAGCAGTTTCGCCACTTCTTTTGCCACTTCCTCGCCGTCCGCTTTCACTTCCGCGCTGCCCGAATCAAAGAAAATTTCATTTTGCATCGTAATTAACAGCCCTTCATCGGTTAGCTCCGTGCCGAGTTTTTCCGCCAGATTGTTTTCATCGATATAGCCGTTAATGTCTGACTCCATTTGCTGCAGCTGCTTCAGCTCGACGCTGCTTTCATCTTCTTCCGCTTCTTCCGATTCCTGTTTTTCTTCCTCTTCTTCATCAGGGTCGCTGCTCGGCGGCGTCTCTTCCGGACCATCATTATCATCCAAAATTCCGACTCCGCCGATGGCAAGTTCACTGCGGAAGAAATTGGCGATTTGCTCGTATTTTTGTGAGTTGATATCACTAATGGCAAAAAGCACGATGAATAGAGCAACGAGCAAGGTAAGCATGTCCGCATAGGGAAGGAGCCAGGATTCACTAATGCGTCTATTTACCTTTTCCTTCTTCCTACGCATCCTGATCCTCCTGCTCCAGCTCGATAAGTTCCTTCGTGGACAAATAGGAACTCAATTTTTCTCTCACCATCCGCGAAGAATTCCCGTTCGTGATAGATAAAATTCCTTCCACAATCATTTCCTTCTGCATGACTTCTTTCTTCGATTTTTCCCGCAATTTGTTGGCAAACGGATGCCACATCACATACCCGGTGAAAATACCGAGGAGCGTTGCAACGAAGGCGGAAGATATGGCGTAACCTAATGTATCCGTATCGGACATGTCGGCTAATGCTGCAATTAATCCGACGACTGCGCCCAGTACTCCTAGAGTCGGTGCATACGTTCCTGCTTGAGTGAACACTGCAGCCCCTTCTTCATGGCGCCTTTCCATCGCTTCAATTTTTTCCAGAAGCAGGTCGCGAATATATTCTGACGGATGGCCGTCCACGACTAACTGAAGTCCTAATTGGGTAAAAGGATCGTCTGCTTCAGGTATTTTCATTTCTAAAGAAAGGAGTCCTTCTTTTCTCGTCAAGTCTGCCAGTTCACTAAAGTAGCGTACCAATTCTTTATTATCGGTCTGTTTCTGCTCGGTAAAAATAATTTTTAACAGCCCGGGAATTGTTTTGATCGTACTGGAAGGGAAAGCGATAATGACTGCGGCAGTGGTTCCTAACAAAATGATTAAAATGGCTGCCGGGTTGATTAATGCAGCAACATCTACTCCTTTCAGAATCATCCCTACACCGATAGCGATAAATCCGAGAAGGAGTCCAATGATGGATGTCCTGTCCATGATGTCCCTCCTTACTTCTATAAAACCTTTGCATATGTTATATATCGGATTACTACGAAAGATGTGAAGAAAAAGGAGGGAAAATACCAAATTTTCCTAAGACTTTTTTGCTAAAATCATTTTATTGCAGTTTGAGATTTAGGGTTGAGGTCCTGTGCAGGTAACGGAGGATGGGAACCACGGAGTTGATTAGGTGTAGGGCTGAATTTTCTATGCAATACGTTAGAATTTTTATTTGGGATGTTAGAATGTTGATGGGAACCGTCAGATTCTTTCGTTATAGCGTTAGAATCCTTGGGATGTGCTGGAATTTTTATTTTTGCGTTAGAATAATTGGGTGTTGCGCTGAAATTTTTCCGGAATCGCTGAATCTTGTGCGCGGACCGTTAGAATCCTGGCGATGCGCTGAATTTAAATTTTTTCCGTTAGAATAATCGGGTGTTGCGCTGAATAATTTTCAGAATCACTGAATCTTGTGCACGGACCGTGAGAATCCTTGGGATGTGCTGGAATTTTTATTTTTCTGTTAGAATAATAACGGTTTGCGCTGAAATATCTCGATTACCGCTGAATCCATTGGTGGAAGCGTTAGAATCAGGCCAAAGCGCTGAATTTAAATTTTTTCCGTTAGAAAAATAACGGTTTGCGCTGAAATATCCCGATTACCGCTGAATCCTTAGGAGGAAGTGTTAGAATCGGGCCGAAGCGCTGAATTTAAATTTTTTCCGTTAGAAAAATAACGGTTTGCGCTGAAATATCCCGATTACCGCTGAATCCATTGGTGGAAGCGTTAGAATCAGGCCAAAGCGCTGAATTTAAATTTTTTCCGTTAGAAAAATAACGGTTTGCGCTGAAATATCCCGATTACCGCTGAATCCTTAGGAGGAAGTGTTAGAATCGGGCCGAAGCGCTGAATTTAAATTTTTTCCGTTAGAAAAATAACGGTTTGCGCTGAAATATCCCGATTACCGCTGAATCCTTAGGAGGAAGCGTTAGAATCGGGCCGAAGCGCTGAATTAAATTTTTTCCGTTAGAATAATCGGGTGCTGCGCTGAAATTATCACAAGGATCGTTAGAATTCCTGCGATACGTCAGAATCTTAAATTCCTCCGCTAAAAACAGCGAGAGTTACGCTGTATTCTTTTCAAAAGCGCTGAATTTGATGCTCGAAAGGTTAGAAAAGAGAATAATAGTGCTCAGTTAATAATTTTGGGTACTCCGGATTATCGTTTTGTGCCGATAATTTTCCTTAGTGCCGATTTTTGCCTGGATAAGCCAATATTTCCTGGTGAACGCCGATCTATGCTCCTATCGCCGATTTACCGATTTTCGCCGATATCTTCCAGTTTATGCTCGATATATTGCGAGATAGCCGATATCTCCTAATAAACGCCGATATCTATAGCACGAAAGCCGATTCCCAATCACAGGAACCTATAACTCCCGCAGCATCCCAATAAAAAACGCAAAACCATTGGTTACCTCAATGATTTTGCGCTTTTCGCTATTTTTTTGCCGTTTTCTTTTGCCGTTGAATCATGAAGTTGCCAAACACAAACAGGGCGAGGGCTATTCCGATAAGATTCACGTATTGGGAAAGCTGCTGAATGGAGTTAAGATGGAAAATCATCAGCAAGCCTTCTCCCCATGACGCTGGAGCTGCCTTCCACATTTGATAAAATATCAGCACCCAATATACCCCAAGGAGGAAGGTGACTCCGCTTGTGGAAATTTTCAACTTTAAAATTAATAAAGAAACGATGATTGCAACGATAATCGGCAGAATAATGCTTTCCACTTGGAATAATTGGCATATAGCATAGGCGAGCAAAAAAGTCACAGCACCATATGTAAAAGCGGAAGTAGTGCTTTTTCCCGTTGCCTTTGCCTGCAGATTGAAGTGAGTCAATACACCATAAACAAGGAGCACGAATAAATATTTCATGACAAAACCAGATAATACCCACATGACGAAATAGCCTGAGCTCATGAGGAAAAAGGTATAGTCGACTTTTTCAATCCAATAGCCGTTAAAATCAAAGGATTGATTTTTTCCAATCAATGTGAAAATAATCCCTATCAGCATTATGACGCCAAAATGCTCAGTGATTAAATAGTAGAATTGGTCAGGTGAATAAGCTGCTTCCAAAAATCCCAGGATGGGCACATCGCCAAAATTTTTCACAACTTCGTAAATAAACACTGCCCAATAGCCGTACAAAAATCCGCTTAAAAAATTGCTGTTCCATTCGATAATCATTACCGTTAGAAAAATAATAAATGGAATAAAAATAAAAGATGGCTTAAACGTAATATCATCAAAATTGCCAACGACAATATCGATCATCAATAATGAAAACAAAGCATAGCCAACGGCGGAGTACAGCACTTTATTGCGTACCTTTGCCAAATAAATACTTATAGCTATCAGCCCGATGGAAAAGAAGGGAGCAAGGGTGCCTTCAATATCCCCCAGGAAAAAGAAAAGTATGTATCCAAAGGAAAGGAAAATACAAAGACGGTCAAATATTTGCAAGATGGACAGATCGATAACCTGAATTTTTTTCATCCCATCCCCACCTTTCTATTAATATATTAAAAGGGAAAGAACCCAGAATGTCTTTTTCTGGGCCTTTACCAATATGCTATAAGGTCAGCTTCCCGCGACCAGTTCCGTCCTTGCTGTAAGCATCTGCTAGAATCCGATTACTTCTGTAAGTCAGTGAGCAGCCATACTAAGCTGACAAATGGTCCCTCTTTCTCCTGCAAACCTAATTCAGGAAAAGAGCCGTACCCGGCGTATACCGGCTGAACCGATTCAAAACGCTCCAGCCATTGGCCTAACCGTTCTAACATTTCTTCATCAACGGTCAGTTCATCGCCAAGTTCTGTTACCACTTCCTGATGCAGCGTGGAGATCCACTGTTTGTCAGAGAAAGTGAGTTGGGCATAGATTGTATCTCCCTGTACGTCGATAACGACGCTTCCGAATCGTTTCAATCTTTTCCTTCCGGCTCATTTTATTTTTGTAGGAAAAGAGCCCTTCCTCTTTATCGTAGCGCCTTGCTTTAATCAGCACCTCCTGTCCGTATTAAGTCCAACCAGGCGAATTGAGATAGGGGGAGGTGACTAACCTCCGTCCCTCTCACACCACCGTACGTACGGTTCCGTATACGGCGGTTCCAGATTATGTATGACGCAAAATTTCATATCTAGCGGATATGCTCTTTAGCCCTTGGCTTGACCAGTATTTGGTACCAAGGGCTATGTGTAATATGGGACTCTTTGCGATACGCCAATATGCTTTCCTGGAGTTTGACCATTCATATGCCTTTTGTGGCGATATTCCTAATGAGATTAGTTTTCTCTTCTTGGTTCTTGGCAATTTCCATTCTTTCCAACGTATCATTCGGAGTCTTCGGTGTAACCATGATTCTAACTCTTTTAGGTTGCTTGGCGTTTCGATTAACTGATAGTAACCAAGCCAACCATTAAGATAGCTATTTAGTTTGCCAAGTCCCCACGGGATTCACCGTTTCCTCCTTAAAGTAGGTTGTTATCTTTTCTGCTTCCTCAAACGGGATGAACGCCTAGACGTGATTCTTCATAATCGGTTCAGTCCTTCCCTACTTCCTTGAGTAAAGTAGGTACTATGACCTCTGCTGACGCCTGTTGTTCAACAACCCTTCACAAAGTTGCTTACCGTGAGCGCACGGCATTCCAACAGGTTCTCCCCGGGTAAGAGTACAGACTTTCCTTCCACGTCCCCGCCTCATTTACTCTGTAATACCTTTGGCAGTAAGAACTTTGTCTTGTTTGGCAGACTCATTCAATATTACCTAGCCTTATATGAGGTTCGTGTTCCTCGGGGCGGAAGTTTGCCGCCGACTTCCTTCAGACATGACGGTCACCCCCCATGCCCTTGTCTTAAGCTACAGCTACTACTGCCTACACTGTTCGGGACTTTCATCCTATAGTCTGCACCCATGCCGGGCACACCAAAACTCCACCTTGTCTATGACTTGGTGGAAGACCGGCCGGCCATTGCCAAAACGGTGCAATCATTTGCATAACGATGTACGGCTCTTCGTACACTAATTCTTCATTGTCAATGGTGTAGGTAGTGCCGTCCAATGCCTTATGGGGGCCGTGAATTTCCGCATCTTTTTCCGCAGCCGTTTTGCGCGTGATTTTATTCCAAAGGGATTTTTTCTGCGGTTTTTCGTCATGTTTCTCTTCATTATTCTCTTCAGTACTTGATTTTGAGTTTGTGAGAGCCTTTATTTCAGAATCAACATCATTCACCATGTGCGTTTTTCCATCAGACTGGTCGGTGTTATCATTTAATGGTAGCGATTCTGAGTATGAACTGTTTTCCGATTCTGCCGGCCATACATTGATGTCTTTTTTTCGTCTTTCTGCATGTTCTTCAAGCAGGGTTGGTTCAGCCAGAGTTTGTTTTACCGACAAATCTATTGCGAAGAGTGTTTCCAATATTTCAGGATGGTTTCCCCGGCGTTGTTTATCCTGCCATAGCGCCTGTTTAAAGGCTTCTATTTGTTCCGATACGGTATGATACCGTCTTACCGGCGACAGATTTGTCGACTTTTCCAGCCATGTATGCAGCGTGAATGGAATTTCCGGGCGGAAGGCTTGCAATTGATGGGATAAATAGCGCAATTCATTGTAATCAGAAAAGGGTTGTTTCCGGTCGAACACGAAGGAGAGAAAGAGATGGCCTAACAAAAATACATCTGCTGACTCATCGATTGCTCGTGCCGTTCCCATTTCCGGTGCAGCAAATTCTCCATTATCTCCAAATTTCTCAGCCATCCCTTTGACGCGGATAGTGCGGATGGGGCGCAATTGAAAGCTTTCCAGGTTTACTCCCCAAAAATCGGTGAGGTTAAAGCTGCCTAAAATGTATCCTGCCTCGTGGATCGCAGTAAAAATAGTTCCCATTCGTTTTAAAATCGTTGTGATATTTTCAAAGGAAAGAGGGCCATTCTATTCCAGCAATTCGGGCAGGGAGCACTTCTCCGACTGCAGAAAATAGAGCTTTACCATGCCGTCTTCCAGGGGCTCAGTATGTATTGGGCTTTCGACGACCGACGGGATTTCAGGGATGATTTCCGCCTGGCCAGGACGAATATATGTATCGCAAACGAGTGTATCCTGACTCCAGTCCGTTTCCTCTTGTTGTGCGGAAGTTTCGGTCTGGCTTGTCCCGATTTCCCGGCCGCAATGATCACAATATTCAAGGTCCTCACTCAACAGCTGACAGTGGGGACAAAGTATCTTCTCCATAGGTAGATTTCCTTTCTTGCAATATGTATGTTGTTAAATAATAGATATATTTTACTATAATGTGATGATGATAATACGTAACAACAGACAAATAGGATTCATTTTTTGTTGAAAATTGTTGTTTTTTTATTTTGCTTGAATGATTGTTAATGAGATTGGATAATTACCAGTCTGCTTGGAAGAATGTAAAACAGATTGGATGATTTCTGATTTTCCTGGAAGATTTACTTTTCCTTTGGACGATTGTCTATCCGTGTGGACGATTCTTATCTTTTAAAGGAAGATTCTTTTGCATTTTCGGACGATTCTTCCGTGTTTTTGGAAGATAACCCGTTCGGCCGGCTGATATCCTGACCGATTGGACGATTCAACACTGTTTTGGAAGATTGATAAAGCCTTGTTTCAGGCGATTTGGAAAAAAACCAAGCTCTTTGGAAAAATTCCGTTACTTTAGGAAGAAATCCCAGTCTTTTGGTTGATTTTATCGAAACTCTTTATTAGGTTTTGACAAGATTCGACAAAAAAGGAGAAAAGATATCCTAATTATACTAGAAATTAGGTAAGAATAATTTAATTTTGCATAAAAAATATAAAAATTTAATAAGGGGGATGTTGGAATCCGTTTTATGACAAAATAACTAATAATAAAATCAACCGTCATGTGGACGGCTTTTTTGTTTTATTGACCACAATCGTGATGATTCGTGTTAATATTGCTGCGAAAGCTATGCAAAATTCAATAATGGCTTCATATGTCGTCATCATACCGTCATCCATTTTAAGCGGGGTTGATGTACTGTGATAAACCTATTTACAATTATGTTTGCAAAAGTTGGTAACATTCAAAAACAATGAAGTTTTGTGAAGGGGGGATTTATGCGGTTATGTAATTTGTTTATCTATATCTAAAAATTTGAAGATACTCCAAGCCTGCTCTCATTAGCAAATCCAATCCAAGTAATCCGTTAATATCTTCATACCCGAAATCATTAAAATCTGCTTCCAAATTTTTAGCAATAAATTGATTCACTTGAATTTGATCGACACGTTTTCTAAAAGCATGTTCTTTTCCACCAACTCCAAAATAAGTCACCATTCTATCATGTGAATCAACTTGTATACCAATATCTTCTACAGCATCCTGCAAAATAAGTGTCCTAGCTGCCCCAGTATCTACTACCATAGCTTTTTCCATTAAACGACAGAATGATATTCGGCGATTATACTTGATTTTCATAGTAATCGATTCTCCTTAAACCTACATCTTGCCGAATTTCAAGGACGATCTCTTCATTTGCGGTGTGATAAACCAATTCATCGCCTTTCGCTTTCAACAATTCCTTCGTAGCTAGTTCATCTGGTATTGATTTGATTACAGCCACTTCATCAATAAATTCCCGATTGTCATTTATATGCGACGAAAGTACTTTTAGTTTGACAAATCGATTTGGGTACATTCTTCTGACTTCGGACCAGTTCATTAGGTCTGATTCTCCTTTCTTCTCAATAAATGAATGTACAGTTTATGTTTATTTGATCAATAAACTTTTAAATATCCTTTGTTTTAATACGTTGTCACTCCTTTTATTAATTTAGGAATACCGCGAAGATTTACAACACGAGAAGTGCATTTCAGTAATTCATGTTTCTTTAGACGTCCCAACCTATGAAAAAATTTTCTTTCCTTCGAGCTTTAAACCGTTAAACAAAATGGATTCAATTGTATCTTCCGCTGAAAAGAAATCGGGTTTTCCATACAGTTCATTTTCACCTAAATGATACAACTCCACCAGCTCGTTCTGGGGATCAACTATCCAATATTCCTTCACCAAAGCCTCTTCATACAAATTACGCTTCGTCAATTTATCCATTTTTGCACTCGATGGGGACAGAATTTCGATTATTAAATCCGGAGATCCTGCACAGCCTTTTTCGTCCAATTTGCGTTTATCGCAAATGACGGAAAGATCAGGCTGGACAACATGATAAACTTCTTCATCTGCTTTCCCTTCTGAAAAAAGCCGCACGTCAAAAGGGGCCGCAAACACTTCACATTTTTTCTCCTTGAAAAAGTCCATCAGCAAATAGGATAAGTTCATGGAAACTTGCTGATGCTTTGTCGAAGGTGCAGGAGTCATATTGTACGGAACCCCATCAATGATTTCCAATCGTTCCTCGTCGGTCAAATTAAGATAATCCGAATAAGAAAGCCTTTTATCAAATGATTTTGGAATGTTCAAAGAATCTCCCTCCTTCATAAACAGCAAGCTATACGGACAGTTCCTTTATTTCATTATATTGTAATGCATTTCATATTGAAATGCATTACATGTAAAAATTCTATAGCAGAAGGAACTAGCAGCTGAGGCATCCTTAATGGTTTGGTCAAAAAGAAAACCAACTTGACGATTGCATGCAAGTTGGTTTTATTTAAACTGTGACATTATTCAGATGTTTCAAAGCTACTTTAATGTGTTTTTCTTTAAATATCTTTCTCTTCCGTTCATTCCAGTTATGAACTTCTTCTATAACGCTTTGGAGATTATTTTTAATTTCAGGTTTTGAATGAATCACCGCGTGGATGGTTGACAATAACTCAAGGCCATAGGGAGTTTCATATCCTTCAATGATTTCCCGTACTTTCTGCAAATGTTTGGAAGCTTCAATATCGTTTTCTGCTTGACTTCAACATTTCATCTTTAACCGTGCATTTTTATTTTTCTGCGCTAGGTTCCTTTGCCCATATTCGTTCTAATGATACGGTAAAAGCTTAGAAACAATGGAAAATGAAGACCGTTCCTATCAGAAAATAATAAAATCCCTCATATTCAGTTTTGCAGTCCATATGAGGGATTGTTCTCCAAAGTCGCTCCATGATACGAGAAACTTTTACCTCTAGTTATTCACCGTATTTTTCACGGTCGTGAGGGTTAAAAAGTAATAACCAAGATAGATGATAAAATACACCAGCGTTGTTACAACAATTGGAACCGTTAAGTCCGTTCCGATTAATACGGAAAAAATATTCGAAGCAATTTGTAAAATGACTAAACCATGCACAACACCAATAATCAGAGGCAATCCAAACACAAAAATCATTTGCTTTCTTATGATCGCATTAACTTCTTTTCTGCTCACGCCAATTTTGCGTAAAATTTCATACCGGCCTCGGTCCTCGTGGGCTTCGGTTATTTGTTTAAAATAGATAATGCTTCCCGTTGCTGCCAGAAAAACAAGCCCTAAAAATCCCAGAATAAACAGGTTTAATCCGCCTGATTCCAGCCCTTCTCGATAAACATCGTAATAGGTGGTTAGATGCATCTCTTCACTTGCTAAACTTTGTAATTGAGAGGCCGTATCCTTAGTCGTTTTTTCATCGGCAACTTCATATGCTTTGATCGTTACCGGATTTACGTGTGCCGCGATTTCAGAAAACAGCTGGTCACTCACGACAATCGTAAAATCCGGATAGCTCCACGGAATTATTCTGTCCTCTGCCATGGAGTGAAACGTTAAATCCAGTTCTTTATTTGGCAATTGTACGGTAACGGTATGTCCTTTATAATTATCGGAAGTATATTCCGTTAAAAGCGGCTGAATGCCAAGCGTTTGTTTGTCCGTAAGCTGAATATTGCACTCCTTGCCCAATATTTCTAATGCTTCGTGATACGTATGTTCCGATACGATTTTAATCGGTCCGTTTTCTAAATAATCCTGCAGAATCGGGCTTGTAACTTCCCCGCTTGCGATAATAACCGGGATATCGATTTGCCCGATCACCGCGTGTTCGGTATCTGATTGAATGACATCTTCTATTTCCCTGTCGGTCGAATCACTTGCTGAAATATGCATATAGCTGAAAGGTGCTGCTTTTTCTGCCTGTTTTTCATTCGTATAATAGAAACTATAGCCGACGGATATTGCACTTACCGTAACGGCACTGAGCAACGCGATGATGGTAAGGGTGCGGGCATTGCCATTAATCCGGTAAATGAGTTGCGAGATTCCAACTAAATTTGTTCCCTTATAATAACTCGACTTTCTATTCTGTATCCGTCGCAATATATAAACCGTTAGAAAACGAAACAGCAAATAGGTGCCTGCAACGATACTGATTAAAAACAAAACAAGATTAGTAAGCACTTGCAGATTTTCAGTTGGCGGTTCAAAGCCAAGCCAATAACTGAAGCCGATGAAAATAATGGAAGCTATTGCCGCGATAAAAGATTGTTTAGGAACTTTTTCTCCTTCCTTTTCTGCCCGAAATAACTCAATTAATTTAAAACGATAGATTAAACGGTAAGCTTGAAAGGAAGTAACTAAAGAGATAATCAGAAAAACGATAAGCGTATTTATGATTGCTTCCACAGATAGGCCAAAACTGACTTCAACCGGCGCATCCAAGAGCTTAAGCACCATCATCGTAAACAGTTTCGATAAAATCGTTCCAACGATAATCCCGATAAGAACCGCAATGCCGCCCATGAAGATATTTTCATAAAAAAGCATTCTGCCGATCGTTTTTTTCTTTAAACCTAAAAGGGAATATAATCCCACTTCTTTCTTTCGTTTTTTTGTAAAAAATGAATTCGAGTAGAAAATAAATATGGATACAAATAATATGAGCACTGCAGAACCTGCAATAAAGATATTCAATATACTGTCTGAAGATTCAATCGCATTTTGTACTTCCGGGCTGTATTGCAACGACACAAATGTATAGTAAATTACGACACTGAAGATCATGGATATAAAATATAGCAGATAATTTTTAAAGTTCCCGATTATATTTTTCTTCGCCAAACTAAATAGTGTCACTTAGGCCACCTCCAAGTGCTGACAGTACATCTAGAACTTTCTGGAAAAATTCTTTCCGTGTTCTCTTTCCTTTCACAAGTTCTGTAAATAATTTGCCGTCTTTAATGAAAATCACACGATCACAGTAGCTCGCAGCGAAGGCATCATGGGTGACGAGAAGGATCGTTGCCCGGTCTGCTTCACTTAAATCTTTTAAGCTTTCCAATAAATCGGTTGCTGATTTTGAATCCAATGCCCCCGTTGGTTCATCCGCTAAAAGCAAGCTCGGCTTCGTTATAATAGCGCGGGCTGCGGCAGTACGCTGCTTTTGACCGCCAGAAATTTGATAAGGATACTTCGTTAATATTTGATGGATTCCAAAGGTTTTTGCTACTTTGTTGACCCTTTCCTCTAATTCGTTCACACTCACTTTGGCTAAGGCTAAAGGCAAGATGATATTTTCTTTCACCGTTAATGTATCGAGCAAATTATAATCTTGAAAAATAAAACCAAGCTTATCGCGGCGGAAGGCTGCCAGCTGCTCCTCATTCATATTTACAATGTTTGTTCCATCAATATAAATATCACCTGAAGTTGGCTGGTCGATTGTTGCTAAAATATTTAGAAGTGTTGATTTTCCAGCACCAGAAGGCCCCATCACACCGACAAATTCACCTTCATATACTTTTACATCAATATGATCTAATGCAGTAAATACATTTCCCTTTGTTCCGTATACTTTTTTTACGTTTTTTGCATCTACAACAATATTCATTGCGTTCCATCCTCCATATGAATCATTATGTTTTTATTCTATCGGAAGTTACTATGATTTAACCTTACAGGTTGAGCCTTGAACCTTACATTTTTGAAAGAATGGTACAAAAACATGAACGAAAATACTAATATTAGATTGAGGAATGATTTCTTATACAAATAATGTCATACTGTTACTAACAAATTGATGGAGTGTCCACAATGAAAGTTTTGATTGTTGAAGATGACCAGGCAATAAGAGAGCTGTTAGCAGAATCCCTGAAAAAATGGAATTTTGAGGTCGCAGCGTTAAAGTCATTTGAAAATGTATTGGAAGATTTTTTGCATGAGCAGCCGGCTATTATATTGCTGGATATTAACTTGCCATTATTTGACGGATTTTATTGGTGCAATAAAATTAGAGAAGTATCGCAAGTTCCGATTATTTTTATTTCTTCCCGGGAGTCCCATATGGATATGATTATGGCTATGAACATGGGCGGCGATGATTTTATTCAGAAACCATTCGATACAGAAGTGCTTATCGCAAAAATCAGAGCCCTCCTGCGGCGTTCCTACTCCTATACTGAAACACAGACAAACGTACTGGAACATCAAGGGGTTATTTTAAATTTGAATGATTTAAAAGTATATTATGAGGAAAAAAAGATTGAGCTGACAAAAACAGAATTTGTCATTCTGCATCTATTAATGAAAAATGCAGGAAGTATTGTGAGCCGGAATAAAATAATGCGTACCCTTTGGAAACATGAACAATTCATTGACAATAATACGCTATCCGTGAATATTACCCGCTTACGAAAAAAATTATCGCAATTGGGGATTGAAAACTTCATTACGACGAAAAAAGGAGAAGGCTATTTCATAAAATGAATTTCCTAAAATATGTAAAAGATAAGCGTTATTTTCTGGTCTTTTATGCCGTAATCATGATTTTTGTTTCTCTAGTCTTATTGTTGAGCGCCAAACCGCAAGAGGTGTGGAGCAATGTAGTATACATAAATATTAGCTGCCTGTTTTTTGCGATTTTATATATGGTCATCGGGTACTTTTACCGCATGCATTTTTATAAAAAAATGGAAGAGCTCATTCAAAACCCTCATGAAGATGCACTTTCGTTATTGCCTCAAGCACAGAACCATGAGCAAAAGCTGTATCTGGATCTTTTTAAAAGAATCATGAGTGAGCAAGACAAACAGTTACAATCGTTATATACCCGGAAAAGAGAACATGAAGAATATATAATGTCATGGGTACATGAAGTAAAACTGCCCATTACTTCCAGCCGCTTGCTAATGGAAAACTATGAAGGAAAAACAATCGATGAACTTGTGAATAAACTGGAAGACGAACTGGATAAAATCGAGGATTATGTGGAGCAAGCCCTTTATTACTCCCGGGTCGATTCTTTTGCCAATGATTATTTTATTACCGAGGTGGATGTAGACCAGATTATCAAACATAGTGTCAAAAAATACTCGAAAATCTTTATTAACAAACAAATTCATTTAACAATGGATTATGACAGCGAAAAAATTGTTCATAGTGATAAAAAATGGCTGGGATTTATCATCGACCAACTCATCACGAACGCTTTAAAATATTCAGAAAATGAAGGGAGTATTTCGATCCGTTTTGAACAGGACGGTAACGAAAAACGGCTGATAATTCAAGATAATGGCATCGGAATCAAAGCGGAAGATATCAACCGGGTATTTGAAAGAGGTTTTACTGGCACGACGGGAAGGGCTCATTCCAAATCAACCGGAATGGGATTGTATCTGGCAAAAAAATTAGCAAATAAGTTAGGCCACGACATATCCATACAATCCGCCGAAGGAGAATTTACCAGGGTTACAGTTCATTTTCCGAAAATAAGAAATTACTATCATATCTGATTTTCCGGTTTGAAATATTGTTGTGCCAAGCTTCGGCGCATTATTTTTTTGACAGAAGCCCATCCAATGTAAGATTTCGGCTCCGCTTAAACTGTAATATTCAGCTATATTTATATAAAATAATGGTGTAAACAACTATCATTCTATTTATTCTTTAGGACGGAGGTAAAAAAGTGGAGAAAACATTTCACTTACGCACGACAGAGCACGATCAGATGATTGATATTACGGATACGCTTGAAAGCTGGATTACAGAGGAAGCATTCCTGTAATGAAGATATTTGAGGTTTGACTAAAAAAGCAGGTATGTGTAAAATAGTTCTCGGTGATATTTCTACAAAATCCTAGCCAAAAAGGAAGAGGCACTCTATCATAAATGTATGCGTACCAGGCAAATACACTTAGAAAGAGGCCTC
>NZ_BMEV01000019.1 GCF_014637175.1 Compostibacillus humi
TCAAACCGAAAAGCTAGTAACACAATAATTATGCCTTTTTTACCCCTCAAAACCTTGATACACAAAGCTTTGAGGGGCATTCGTTTACCTAGCAACTGTCGAACTCGGGTTTAAAAAGGCGGCTCTAAACTCCGTCTCGGTCGATTGTGCGGAAAAAATCGTAAGAATCAGCCGAGAGAAAGCCTATCACGGTCGATTGTGCGGAAAAAATCGTAAGAATCAACCGAGAGAGAGCTTATCACGGTCGATTGTGCGGAAAAAATCGTAAGAATCAGCCGAGAGAAAGCTTATCACGGTCGATTGTGCGGAAAAAATCGTAAGAATCAGCCGAGAGAGCGCTTATCACGGTCGATTGCAGGAAAAAATGCGTAAGAATGAACCGAGAGAGCGCCTGTCACGGTTGATTGTGCGGAAAAAAGCGTTAGAATCAGCCGAGAGAGCACTCATCACGGTCGATTGTGCGGAAAAAAGCGCGAGAATCAGCCGAGAGAAAGCTTATCACGGTCGATTGTGCGGAAAAAAGCGTGAGAATCAGCCGAGAGAAAGCTTATCACGGTCGATTGTGCGGAAAAAAGCGCGAGAATCAGCCGAGAGAGCGCTTATCACGGTCGATTGTGCGGAAAAATCGTAAGAATCAACCGAGAGACCACTCATTATGGCCGATATCCGAAAAAAGAATTAAACAGACCAGATGGTCGCATCCCTTGTTAAGACACAGGACAAAAATATATTATCATAAGCTAATATAAAACGATGGAAGGAACATAAGAATGGGGCAAAAGGTTCTTGTTTTTGGGGATATTGGCATTGATGATACGTTGGCGATAATTTATTCATATCTGTCGGATGAAATTGATTTGGCTGGCGTTGTTGCCGATTATGGCAACATACCAAGGAAAAATGCGGTTCGCACCATTCAATATATAACAGATTTATTTCCTACGAGTGAATCCCAGTCATTGCAAATCTTTGCCGGTGCTGAAATTCCGATGACGGCTGAAATTCCGACATATGTTACCGAGATTCACGGGCCGTTTGGGCTTGGCCCGATCATTCCGCCGCTTGAGACGGAAGAAGTATTTAATGAAAATTTTTATGATGTAGTTTCGTTAATCAGGGAAAATTTAGATGATCTTGTAATTGTAAATATCGGCCGTCTCACTTCATTGGCGACGTTGTTTATTTTATACGGGGATTTGATGAAGCAGGTAAAAGCTTATTACATTATGGGCGGTGCTTTTTGGGTGCCCGGGAATGTCACTGCCGTTGCCGAAGCAAATTTCCACGGTGACCCGGTTGCAGCACAAATTGTTTTAACGTATGCTGAAAATGTTACGATTATCCCGCTGAATGTTACCCAGCAGGCCATTGCCACACCGGAGATGGTCGATTATATCGATACCGTTGGAAAAGTTCCGCTTGTAAAAACGTTATTAGATTATTATTTTGATTTTTATAAGAAAAGAGACCCGTCCATTCAGGGAAGTCCGCTTCATGATGTTCTCACTTTAATGGCGATCAGTCATGAAGATATGTTCACCTTTAACGAACTTCCGGTCCACGTAGTTCAAGCACCCGAGGGGACAGAAAGGGGCCAAAGTATTGCGGATATAAGACCTTTTGGGAGTTTAGAGGAAGAAACTGAAAAAGAAATTAAAACCCATCGCATTGCCTTTGATCTGGATTATCCGAAATTTTTCCGGAATTTTATGACGACGATGTCCGGTGTCCGATTTTAAGCGAAACAAAAGATTTGGGTTAATCGTATAACAGATAGATGCAGAATAATAAAGGGGGAAGGACTTTGCAGCCAAAAATTGATATTGAAAAGCCGGTATTTCTAAAATATTTTGACCTTGTTGCCGTAACTATATTTTTGCTTCAGCTCGGATACGTCATTTCCATGTGGGCGTCCCTTCCCAATAAAATTCCGGCCCATTACAATGTTTTTGGAGAAGTGGACGCTTGGGGCGCAAAACCGATGCTTCTTATTTTTCCGTTAATCGGCATTATTATGTGGCCGATTCTCCATGCGTTGGAGAAAAATCCCCACTTACATAATTACGTTGGTCTTACGGAAGAGAACCGGGAGCGGCTATATAAAAATTCCATGATGATGATGAACGTTCTAAAAAATGAGATACTTATTATTTTCAGTCTGTACAATGTAATGAATGTTTATATCTCCAAAAACAATCTCACTGTTAGTCCTTTAGGAGAATGGGATTTTATCATCTTTATTGTCGTCATCTTAGGAACCCTCGGCTTCTTCGTTTGGCGTTCCTTTAAGCTGAGATAAAAGGGAGAGTGGACATGTGTCGCTGTTCGAGACAATCAAAAATCGGCGTTCCATCCACGTCTTTAAAAATGAAGAAGTGGATGAAAATATATTGCGCAATATTTTTACGTATGCCTCTTATGCGCCGTCCCATTATATGAAGGAATCATGGAATATAAAGCTATATCAGAAAAAGGGGAAAGTTGCATTTGTCCGGGAAATATTAAACAGCTACGTGCGAATCGGTATGATTCCTAAAGATGGACAACCAAAAACGGAGAAAATGATGGCATCCATAAAAAAGTTTTTGGAGGACATTCCCCATCACGCTTTAATTTATTTCGAAAAACCGGAAGACCCAATCCGGTATGAAGAGGAATATGCTTCCATTTGCGCTTTTATTCAAAATGCCCAGCTGGCAGCATGGGAGTACGGTGTCGGCATGTTATGGACGATAACCCCGTATATGCATGACGCAAAATTTTACGAGGCGGTTGGACTAAATGCGGATAAGCATAAAATTGCCGCCGTAATGCAAATCGGCTATCCGAAAAAAATTCCTCGGGCAAAGCCGAGGACGCCGATTGCCGAAAAATTACATATTATAGATGAACCATTTTAAAAAACAGCTGGCAACAGTCTGACCAGCTGTTTTTAATTAAAGATGCTGCTCCATCCATTTTAAGATGGAGGAAAACACTTCTTTCCGATTTATTTCGTGCAGTAACTCGTGCCTTGCTTTTTCGTAAAGAAGGACGGTAATATGCCGAAAACCAAGACTTTCGTAAAGTTCCGCGCTTTTCCAAACGCCTCGGCCGTAGTTGCCGACAGGATCATGGTCCCCGCTGATGAAAAGCAGCGGCAAATCTTTATGAACTGCTCTGTTGGCATTTTTATTTTGCATTTGCTCAATTCCGGTGAATAAATCAACAAAGAAACGTGCCGTCGGGATGTAGCCGGATAATGGATCTTCCACATATTTTTGCACTTCTCTGTCGTCCCGGGAAAGCCAGTCAAAAGCCGTTTTCGGGTAGGAAATTTTCCGGTTATATCCCCCGAATGCTAGTTTGTTCATTAGCGGTGAAGCTTTCTTTTGCTCCAGCCGGAGGGCGATTTGTTTTCCAAAAGCTGTTAAATGGTAAGGAAAGTATCCCGTTCCCGACAAAATTACTCCGTCTATTTCCTCACTATGCTGCTGCATGTAGCATCTTGCCAGAAATGAACCCATACTATGGCCGAATAGAAATAATGGGGTATCAGGATAATCATTTTTCATTTGCTTTGTGATTTGGTAAAGATCTTTTGCAGCTTTTAAAAATCCGTCCCTTTCCGAAAAGTAGCCTAACAATCCCTGTTTTAAGCCGGATTCACCGTGTCCCCGATGGTCATTGCCGTATACGAATATACCTTGTTCCACAAGAAATTGAGCAAACTCGTCATATCTTTGAATATGTTCCGCCATCCCATGCGCTATTTGCACTAACGCTTTCGGCTTTTTATCGGAAAAGAATTTTTTCGTGAAAATGGGTGTACCGTCAGCTTCCGATTGAATCCAAAAAGTTTCCTCCATACACGATGTTCCTTTCTGTTTCTGTTACTTTCATCATATTCCTTTCGCAGGACCCCATTCAAGTTTGAAGTGAGATTTCCATCGAACCAAAGGTGTTATCCCGGAAGGAAGAAACTATTGCGCGCATACATTGCTTTATGCTAAAGTAGGTATGAGTGATTTGTCGGTAATGTAGGAGGTGTCTTGGGCACATGGCTGGATTAGTCAACGTACTATTAATCATTGATGCAATTATTTTAATTACGCTGATCCTATTGCAGTCCGGAAAAAGTGCAGGTTTGTCCGGTGCCATTTCCGGAGGAGCGGAACAGTTATTTGGAAAGCAAAAAGCACGGGGAATGGATTTAGTATTGCATCGTTCCACCGTTGTTGCAGGTATCATTTTCTTTGTATTGGCATTCATAAGCGGATATTTAGTATAAACATAAGACCCTTGTCACCCGGCCGTGATAAGGGTTTCCTTATTTTATTTGAATGTAGTACAATTGCTTATTGCGGGTATAGTAATAGTATAAGGAGACAGAAAGATGAAGATAGTACAACCAAAACCATTTACCTTTGAAGCAGGAAAAAGAGCAGTATTATTATTACACGGGTTTACCGGCCATTCGGCGGATGTACGGATGCTCGGCAGGTTTCTTGAAAAGAAAGGCTATACATCCCATGCGCCGATTTATCGCGGCCACGGTGTTCCTCCGGAAGAGCTGGTAAAAACGAACCCGAGCCAGTATTGGGAAGATGTGCAAAAGGCGTATCAGCATTTGCTTGACTTGGGCTATGAGGAGATTGCCGTTGCCGGGCTTTCCTTAGGCGGCGTTCTCGGGCTGCGGCTCGCTTACTCCACGAAAGTGAAGGCAGTCATTCCAATGTGTGCGCCGATGTTTTTCGATAATCAGTTCCAATTATCGAAAGGGTTCCGGAAGTTTGCGAAAGAATATAAACAGCTGGAAGGAAAAGACGAGGCGGCCATTGAAAGAGAAGTTGAAGAACTGATGGAAGAATCGAAGCCATTATTCCAGGCATTAGGGGAAACGATTACCGACGTCAAAGAAAACGTCGATACGATTTATTGCCCGACTTTTGTTGTGCAAGCCCGGAACGATGAAATGATCAATACGGATAGTGCCAACTATATTTACGAACAAGTCGAAGCCGATTTGAAAGAAATCAAATGGTACGAAAACTCCTCCCATGTCATTACATTGGATCAGGAAAAAGAGCAGCTCTATGAAGATATTTATCAGTTTTTAGAAAAACTGGATTGGAAAGAATAAATAAGAGAAATTATAACTAGAAAGAAGGTGAAGAAATGAAAGAACGGGTTTTGACATTTTTTAAAGAATCCGGGACGAAACCGTTAAGCGTCCACGAAATTGAAGAGGCGCTTGGCATAAATAATGCGGTAGAATTTAAAGAGCTTGTCGTCGCGTTAAACGAACTGGAATATGCCGGGGAACTCGTCATGACACGGAAAAATCGCTACGGCCTGCCGGAAAAGATGAATCTCGTCCGGGGCCGGATTCAGATGCATCAAAAAGGTTTTGCCTTTTTGCTTCCCGATGATGAGGGAATTGGCGATGTGTACATACATTTTTCCGATTTAAACTCGGCGATGAATAACGACAAAGTGTTAGTCCGGATTGAAAAGGGAGATATCGGCGACAACCGTCCTGAAGGAAAAGTAATCCGCATTTTGGAACGGGCGGTGACCGAAGTTGTCGGCACTTATGAAGACAGCCGCTCCTTCGGTTTTGTCATTGCCGACGATAAGCGAATTCCGAATGATATTTTCATTCCGAAGGGTAAAACGAATGGTGCAGTTGACGGCCATAAAGTAATCGTCCGCATTACGAAGTATCCTGAGGGAAGAAAAAGTGCTGAGGGAGAAATTATCCAAATTCTCGGCCATAAAAATGACCCGGGCATCGATATTTTGTCGATTATTTACAAACATGGCATCCCGATTGAATTTCCGGAAGAAGTGCTGGAACAGGCAGCCAATACGCCGGATACGATTACGGAAAAGGATTTAGAAGGGCGCCGTGATCTCAGAAATGAGATGATTGTTACGATTGACGGGGCCGATGCGAAAGATTTGGACGATGCGGTCAGCGTCAAACGATTGGATAACGGCAATTACAAGCTTGGCGTATATATTGCGGATGTCAGCTATTATGTGAAGGAAAATAGCCCGATTGACAAAGAGGCGCTCGAGCGGGGGACGAGTGTTTATCTCGTCGACCGGGTCATTCCGATGATACCCCACCGGCTGTCCAATGGGATATGCTCCTTAAATCCTCAAGTGGACCGGCTGACGTTAAGCTGTGAAATGGAGATTAACGATAAAGGTCAAGTAGTAAGCCATGAAATCTTTCCGGCAGTGATCCGGACGACGGAGCGGATGACCTATTCTGATGTAAATAAAATACTCGTTGACAAGGACGAAGAATTAAGGAATAGGTATGAGCCTCTCGTTCCGATGTTCGAAATGATGGAAGAGCTGGCCAGCATTTTAAGGAAGAAACGGATGAGCCGTGGTGCCATCGATTTTGATTTTAAAGAAGCAAAAGTAATAGTCGACGAAGAAGGAAAGGCCATTGATGTCGTCATTCGGGAACGGTCGGTAGCGGAGCGGCTGATTGAAGAGTTTATGCTGGCCGCCAATGAAACGATTGCCGAACATTTCCACTGGCTCGATGTGCCGTTTATTCACCGGATTCACGAAGACCCGGACGAGGCGAAACTGCAAACATTTTTTGAATTTTTGGCCGGACTCGGCATTTCGGTGAAGGGGACTGCAAACGAAGTCCATCCGCAGGCATTGCAAAAAGTGCTGGATGATATTCAGGGAGAACCGGAGGAAATGGTCGTTTCCAAACTCATGCTCCGATCGATGAAACAGGCAAAATACGATCCGATAAGCGTCGGCCACTTTGGCTTGGCGACGGAATTTTACACTCATTTTACTTCCCCGATCCGCCGTTATCCGGATTTAATCGTTCATCGTCTCATTCGCACTTATTTAATCGAAAAGAAAATGGACGCAAAAACGATTTCCCACTGGAAGGAACGCCTGCCGGAAATTGCGAGACACGCTTCCATGATGGAACGCCGTGCCGTCGATGCAGAAAGGGATACGGACGACCTGAAGAAAGCCGAATTTATGCAAGATAAAATCGGTGAAGAATTTACCGGAATTATTAGCTCAGTAACAAACTTCGGCATGTTTGTCGAACTGGAAAACACCGTAGAAGGGTTAATCCACGTCAGTTTCCTGACCGATGATTATTACCGCTATGATGAACAGCATCAAGTTCTTATCGGGGAGCGGACGGCCAACGTGTTCCGGGTCGGGGATGAAGTGCGGGTGCGGGTTGCCGGCGTCAATATGGATGAATTTACGATCGATTTCGAGCTTGTCGGCATCGAATCGAGAAAACAGCGTCGGAACAATACGAACGAAAGAAAAAGCGAGCCGAAGAAAAAGAAGAAAAAGAAAAAATAGAATCATTACAAATCCAGGGCATTCAAGAAGCCGGCCAAGCTGCTTTTTGGAGGCTCTTTTTATTTCTGCATTATCTTCCATATGTATTTTTTCATTTCGCTGCAAGATGACTGCCAAATGGTCCTTTTGCCTATTTTCAGCGGGAGCGGTCATCCCTGACCTTTTTTCGAAATAAATTGCGATTCCGGGAATGAATAAATAAAGCCAAATCATCTCTTTCCTTTTTTTCATTAAGCATTCTCACGGAGAGATGGATACGAACAAACTGGGATGCCAAACTAATAAAAATAAGCAAAACGAAAAGTTGCACTAAGTAAAATTTATTGTTGACACCAAAGAAAGAGGCGCATATACTACTAATTAAAAGAGATCCTTTGCATTGCACAACTTATTTCTTGCATACATATAGTTACTGGGCGAATAATCGTTTCTTCTCGGAAGGAGTAACATCAATGAGTGTTCTTTCACTGGCATTTTTGCTGACATTTTTGGCCGGATTGGCTACGGGAATCGGGAGTCTGTTAGCTTTTTTTGCGAAAACGACGAATACGAAGTTTCTATCTTTTTCCCTCGGTTTGTCTGCCGGGGTCATGATTTACGTGTCAATGATTGATATTTTTTTTAAGGCGAAGGATGCTTTAACGGATGCATTAGGGGAAACGGAAGGGTATTGGGTAACAGTACTCGGTTTCTTTGCCGGCATGGTGCTCATCGCCCTGATCGATAATTTGATTCCAAAATATTCGAACCCCCACGAAGTGAAAAAAGTAGAAGATATGGATAAACCAAAATCTGCAGTAAATGACCCGGATTTAATGAAAATGGGGGTGTTCACCGCACTGGCCATCGGGATTCATAACTTTCCCGAGGGAATTGCCACCTTTGTTTCTACGCTGCAGGATCCGGCCATCGGGGTCGCTATCGCCATTGCGGTTGCCATTCATAATATCCCGGAAGGAATTGCGGTGTCCGTTCCAGTCTACTATGCAACGGGAAGCAAAAAGAAAGCATTCCGGCTTTCCTTTTTATCCGGATTGTCCGAACCCATCGGTGCCATTGTTGCTTACTTAATTTTAATGCCGTTTTTGAATGACATGGTTTTTGGCATCATTTTCTCCATGGTTGCTGGAATTATGATATTTATCTCCATTGACGAATTGATTCCAGCCGCAAAGAAATACGATGAAACCCATTTGTCCATTTACGGAATTATGACGGGAATGGCGGTTATGGCCCTTAGTCTTCTTCTTATCAGTTAATCCGTTGGAATGAATGGAAATTTTTGATAGAATAGTAACGATGGAAACAGTAGGAGGAAGGCTTATGCCAAAAGGACAGGGAAAGGTCATTGCCCAAAATAAAAAAGCACATCATGATTATTTTATTGAAGAAACGTACGAAGCAGGGATTGTGTTAAAAGGTACGGAGATTAAGTCAATTCGCAACGGGCGAGTGAACTTGAAAGATGCTCATGCCCGTATTGACAAAAATGGCGAAGTGCAGCTCGTCAATATGCATATTGCCGAATACACCCAGGGGAACCGCTTTAACCATGACCCGACGAGAACGCGGAAACTGCTCCTACACCGGAAGGAAATCGATAAGCTTATCGGGTTAATTCAGCAGCAAGGGTACACCCTCGTGCCGCTAAAGCTGTATATAAAAAACGGGTTTGCCAAAGTGCTGTTAGGTCTCGGAAAAGGGAAAAAGAAATATGATAAACGGGAAGACTTGAAGAAAAAACAAATGAAGCGGGATATCGACCGGGCATTAAAGGAGCAGTACCGGTAAAGGCTGGCAGAAAGCTCAGTCAAAGCTGGCCAGCTTGTGTTTGGCAATATTTGCCAGCTCTTGATTTCCGCTTCATATCTGTTATAATAAACATACAAGCTCATAATTGTTTATCTGAGCGTTTCTCATGCATGGGGACGTTTTGGATTCGACAGGGATAGATCGAGCTTGAGCTGCGCGTCGAGGTTACGTCTCGTAAAACGTTAACGCCTAAATATAACTGGCAAAGCTAACAATCAACCTGCTTTAGCTGCTGCGTAAGCGCACCTAAAGCGATCCTTCCTGACATCGCCCGTGTGTCAGCCTGAAGGGTCTCACATGGAGCGGGCTTTGACAATCTTCCGCCGTCTGAGGAAGGTTGTTGAAACAAATCAGACTAGCTATCTGGAAGCCTGTTGGTAGGCTGAAGGAATAGCGAAGGATAATATACCAACTACACGCGTAGACGCTTAAGTGGCGATATCTCTGGACGTGGGTTCGACTCCCACCGTCTCCACCAATACATATGTTGGTGGTAAAAATTTTTTATATTGACTACAACAACTAGACTAGTCGTAATGACTAGTCTTTTTTAGTTGCCCATGATTCATATCAACTGTATTCCTAAATATACCGCCATAATCCAAATAATCAGGGCAGAAAAACGATTCATGCGTTTCAGCAATTTTCCGCCTTGATCAATTTGGCCAATCTTTTTCCCGGCAAATGCAATCGAGAAGAACCATAGCCAGGAAATTAGAATACAGGCTGCCGTAAACATTAGCTTATCGTGCCCGGTATAAATTAATGAGCTTGTTCCGATGACGCCGATTGTGTCCAAAATCGCATGGGGATTCAGCAAGGAAACGGAAGCGGCAAAGAGTACTTGCCTCTTCGCAGTAAAAGAATTGGATACTTCGTTAAGACTTACTTCACTAGCATCTCTCCACATAAGCCAGCCCATGTAAACGAGGAAAAGAAAGCCGACCAAAAACAGAAAGGTGCGCAGCCACGAAAAACTTAATATGATAATGGATACACCGGCGACAGCCAATAAAATAAGCAACGTATCACAAACACTTGCGGTAATGATGGCAGGAAATGCGCGGATGAATTTTTTATGTACAGCTCCTTGATTAAATATAAAAACATTTTGTACGCCTAAAGGCAAGATTAAGCCAAATGCAAGCACAACTCCATGGATAAAAACTTCCAACACGAATCCCTCCCGTTATTATATAGAATAGGAAAGAAAACATAATTTGTCTCCAACCAATTGGACGGAAATTGAACCAACCATTTGCTAACATAATACGAGAGATAGTGGAGGTCGGTGCAACGTGGATTGGAAACCGGATAGATCTTCTTCCATTCCTTTGCATGTACAAATCACGGAATATGTAAAAAGGAAAATTTTGTATGGAGAATGGACAGTTGGTACGAAGCTGCCTTCGCAACGAGCATTAGCGGAGCAGTTCAGCGTCAATCGGAGCACCGTTGTTACGGCACTGCAGGAGCTGGCAGCGGATGGATTTATTGAATCAAAAGTGGGAAGCGGCACGATGGTCGCGAATAATACGTGGAGTCTTCTTGCTTCCGCACCCCCTCCGGATTGGATTAGTTATGTCCGTTCCGGCATACACGAGCTGAATTTAACGGTTATTCAAAAAATTAACGAGGCAGAAGCAGACCCGAATATGATTCGCTTAAGTACAGGTGAACTTTCCCCGGAATTAATGCCAAAGGAGCAAGTAATCGAGAACTTGCTCCGTGATAAAAAGAAAAATCTTTCATTAAATTATGAAGAGCCGAAGGGAAATCGAGAACTGCGGGAAACGATTAGTCAATATTTGAAAGGAAAAGGGATTGAAGCTGGACCTTCATCCATCTTAATCGTTTCAGGAGCGCTGCAGGCATTGCAATTAATTTCCGTCGGTCTGCTGAAACGGGGCTCCATCATCCTTCACGAAACACCATCCTATTTAAACTCAGTCCATGTGTTTCAGTCGGCTGGGATGAATTTAATGGGTATCCCGATGGATGAGGAAGGGATAAAAATTCAAGCTATTAGCCGGTTAAAACGCCAGCACCGTGCGGCATTGCTTTATACAATCCCATCCTTCCATAATCCGACAGGGACATTAATGACTGCTGAAAGAAGAAAGCAATTATTAAACATCTGCATGAAAGAATCCCTTCCGATGATTGAAGATGATGTTTACGGCGAGCTCTGGCTCGATGCTCCTCCGCCAAAACCGATGAAAGCTGATGACAGTCAGGGAGTTGTTTTATACATTGGCAGTGTTTCGAAATCTTTAAGTCCGGGTCTTAGGATTGGCTGGGTTGTCGGCCCGGAACCGGTAATTGAACGTCTCGCGGATATTAAAATGCAAACCGACTACGGTTCCAGTTCTGTTTCCCAATGGATTATCAATCAATGGATTAAAGGCGGTCACTACGAGGAATATTTGCAGCGTGTAAGAGCCGAGCTGAAATACAGACGGGATTTTATGGTCCATCTGTTAAACCGATACTTCTCCCAGCTTGCCGTTTGGAAAATTCCGCCCGGAGGGTTTTATATTTGGCTCAAACTAAAAACCGGCAGTTCGGTTAGAAAATTATTCGATATCGCCCTCCGGGAAGGCATATTAATAAATCCGGGAAGTATTTATGATAGCGATTGCCAAGAGTATATTCGGCTATCCTACGCTTATGCGTCTTTGGAGGAACTGGATAAAGGGCTAAAAATATTATCTGAACTCATTCAGAGATTGAAGTAGCTTATTTAGAAAAGAGTCCGGTGAACGGGGAATGTAGTTGTAATTTATCGTACGGTAAGGTTTTACCCTAATAAAAGAGGAGCAAAAATTTTTTATGAAAGAAAAACAAAGCATGAAAATAATTAAAACAATTGCTTTGGTAACGGCATTAAGCCTGCTGGGCGATTCCATGCTGTATATCGTTCTTCCGTTATATTGGGAACAGGCAGGCTTGGATGCTTTATGGCAAGTAGGGGTACTGCTTTCGATTAACCGTTTTGTCCGCCTGCCTGCTGCACCAATTGTTGGATGGCTATACCATCGGATTTCATTAAGAACAGGTCTTTTCATTGCCACCTTATTAGGCGGATTATCTACTTTAGGATACGGATTATTCCATGGATTTATTGCTTGGCTCATTTTAAGATGTCTATGGGGAATCGCCTGGTCCTTCTTTAGAATTGGCGGGTTGACTAGTATTTCTTTTTATTCGGATGAAAATGAGGTTGGAAAAGCGATGGGCACGTATAACGGGCTTTTCCGGCTCGGAAGTTTATTTGGCATGCTTCTTGGCGGAATATTTGTGCCTGTTATCGGACTGAAGCTGACAGCAATGATTTTTGGAATATTATCCCTGCTGGGTTTGCCGCTCATTTTGTATGCTTTTGAACGGAAAAAAGCCAAGCCGGCAGATAAAAAAGTTTCAACGAAAGTAAAAATATTTTCCTTACGTGAAATCAGGAATAAACAGAAAATCGTGCTGATCTATGCAAGCGGTTTTTTCATCACCTTTCTGATACAAGGAGTGTTGACCTCTACATTAAGCTCCGTCATTGATTATCATTATGGAGAGATTGTAAAGGTATTCCATTTTATCTTAAGCGCTGCCCTGTTATCAGGGATTATACAATCGTGCAGATGGGTCTGGGAACCATTTTTAGCAAGGCGAATCGGAATTTGGTCTGATGGAAAAATAGGAAGGATTCCGCTTTTTGTATTTTTCTTGGCTGCCACAGGGATGCTGTATGGCATGGTATTATATGACTCTTCTGTCATCCTGTGGATCATCATTACGTTACTTGTTATGGTTGGAACGACTGCCATTACAACTTTAATCGATTCGATTGCGATTGAATATTTAAAGTCATCGGCTGTAACATTTATTACATTGTACACAGTTATTCAAGATGTTGGCGCAGCGGCAGGCCCTTTTATCGGTTATATGGTAATCGAATTGGAAGCAGGATTTTTGTATTTATACTTAGGCGGAGCCGGGATATTTATCATATTAGCTTTCTGTTGGCTGCTGCTTTATCTAAAAGACAATAAGTCTAAACTAGGTAAGCTCACACTAAAAGGGAACATTATAACTTTATGTAAATGAAGGAGATTTTTATGGCTAAAAAAACAATTTACTTTTTATGTACAGGCAATTCTTGCCGGAGCCAAATGGCGGAAGGCTGGGCAAAGAAGCTTCTTGGGGAGGAATGGGAAGTTCGCAGTGCCGGAATTGAAGCCCACGGCTTAAATCCTAAAGCGGTGAAAGCAATGAAGGAAGTAGGAATCGATATTTCGAATCAGAAGTCGGAAACGATCGATCAGGAAATTTTAAATCATGCTGCGATGGTCGTTACGTTATGCGGGGATGCTGCCGAACGCTGTCCCGTAACACCTCCCCATGTCCGAAGAGAACATTGGGGATTTCCGGATCCGGCAAAAGCAGTAGGGTCAGAAGAGGAAATATGGGCGGTTTTCCAGCGGGTTCGGGATGAAATCGGCGAACGGATTAAAAAATTTGCGACAGACATGGGAATAAATACGGAAAGGAAAGAGCCCTTTCTGCCAAAGCAAAAAGGGGAACATCTCCGATAGAATGTGGAAGCTTAGCAGAAAAAAGCACATGTAAACTGCCTTAATAAAAAATCCATCCATCAAAGGATGGATTTTTTTCTTAATAACTGCTATGCAAAGTTCCATTCACTTTTTCTTCAATTCCGCCAAATCTTCTTTTTCGCTTTCGGTATTCCTCAAGAGCACATAGAAATTCTTTCTCAGAGAAATCGGGCCAAAGTACATTGGTAAACCAAAATTCGGTATATGCCAGCTGCCAAAGCAAGAAATTGCTCAACCGTTTTTCTCCGCCAGTGCGGATAAGAAGATCTGGTTCAGGCAAACCGGATGTATATAAGTATTGTGAAAACTGCTCTTCATTTATTTCCTCGTTTGCTAATTTTCCGTTGTTTATATCCTCCAGTATTTTTTGGATAGCGTGGATTACCTCATGTCTGCCTCCGTAATTTAAGGCAAAATTTAAAAGAAGACCGTCATTATTCTTTGTTTTGTCCATTGCATATTGCAAAGCATCACGGGTATAGGACGGGAGCTGCTCCAGATCCCCAATAGCCTGAATCCGTACGTTATTCGCGATCAGCTCCGGCAAATACACATTTAGAAATTCCTCTGGCAGTTTTAAAATAAATTCTACCTCAGACTTGGGACGTTTCCAGTTTTCCGTCGAAAAAGTATAAAGCGTTAAAATTTTTACCTTGTACTTCACAGCTGCTTTTACAGCTTTCACAACTGCAGACACGCCCTCCTTATGTCCGATAAACCTCGGCATTCCGCGCTTCTTTGCCCATCGCCCATTTCCGTCCATAATAATTGCTACATGCTTTGGGTTTTGTTCTTCTGAAGAACGGAAGGGTTTTGTTAAATTGTGTTTATTTAAAATCGAGATTTTCATCATCCATCATCCTTTTACAGTCAAAATGGTCCCCTGGCTCACAGGAGGACATTAGTAAAAAAATTATATTTTTAAAAACAGTTTACCATGTCATTTATCGTTTATCAATAAATATTTTATATTTTAGGATATTTTTTTATTGTATCTTGGTGTAGAAGCGGCTTCATATGCGTTGGCTTTGAAGGGATAAATGTTATTTATCATTTATGAATTTTTTGATTTTTAGGAAGGATTTTTTAGAATGAAATAGAATAGGAGTACTAAGGAGGGAGAAGAAATGAGTCAAGAAGCAAAAGTACTGGATAAGAAAAAGTATCCGCAACAGCCTCATGGAGGAAAGCTCGTTAATCGTGTTCTGACAGGAAAAGAACTGGAAGAAGCGATGGAAAGAGCAAAACAGCTTCCGAAGATTATGGTCGATTTGGAAGCCGTTATCACGCTTGAGATGATTGCAACCGGGGTTTTATCTCCAAATGAAGGCTTCATGAACGAAGCAGACTACAAATCAGTTCTTACGAAGGGAAGATTAAGCGATGGGACAATTTGGCCTGTTCCATTAAGTTTTGCGCCGATTGGCGACCGCAATAAGGAAATCATTCAAACATTATCCGTTGGCGATGAAGTAGCACTGGTTGATCATACGACGGAACCGGTTGCTTTGCTCAAGCTGGAGGATATTTTCCATTATGACAGGGAATTTCGTGCATCCCACTTGTTCGGAACGACGGACCGCAACCATCCGGGAGTAGATGCCATTTATCGCCGCATGGGAGATACTGCCCTGGCAGGTCCGATTCAATTGCTCCGCCGCGTTCATTGGGGACCGTTTGAAGAACTGCGGATGGAACCGAAAGATACGTGGAAACTCTTTTATGAAGAGAAGAAGTTTAAGTCTGTCGGAGGATTTATTACCGGAGCAAATCCGCTGCATCGAGGACATGAATATATCCACCGCAACGCGCTGGAGGAGCTGGACGGGTTATTTGTTCAACCGCTCGTAGAAATGGCAAAAAGAGAATATACGCGGCACGAGTTCCGCATGTTATCTTACCGGAGCGTGCTGGATACATATTATCCGAAGGAAAGGACGATTCTGGCACCGCTTAGAGTAACTTACATTTTTGCCGGACCACGAGAAGCGGTACTGCATGCTTTGATTATGAAAAACTACGGTTGCACCCATGCCCTTATTGGCCGGGACCATGCAGGAATTGGGGACTTTTATGATAAATATGCAAGCCATACCGTTTTTGACGAATATACGCCGGAAGAATTAGGGATTGATATTCGATTGTTCCATGAAGTATTTTATTGTACCCGCTGCCATACGCAAGCGACGGAACAAACATGCCCGCATGATGAAAAGTATCGGATCAACATTTCCGGTACGGGCATTCGGGAATTGCTGCGGTACGGTGTGCTTCCGCCGAAGGAAATCGTCCGGCCGGAATCTGCCCGGATTGCCATGCAAGGAGTACAGCCAAAAGGGGTGGACGAAAACAATCAGGCAATCTCCCCTGTCGGCAAGACAATCAAGAGCATTTTCCCTTATTACTTAACGCGAAAAGGAATCGGCGGACCGGAGCGGGAAACACCGCTTAACGTGGAAGAGCTGACGATTGAAGATTTAGAGTATGCGATTAAAGATGTTCGGGAAAACGCCGACCGAATTTACAAAGAAATCTTTAATGAATTCAGTTATGTATCCGATACGCTCCGTACGACCCAGCCGGATTGGGTAGCGGCAGCCCGGGAACAAATTCAAAAACAGCAGCAAATGGTAATTGCGAACTTGGAGGAAAAAGTGGATAAAGCTCCAGAAGAAGCATCGGATGAATTTATGTATCAAGATCGGGCAGAGGCAGAGCGCGAATTGGAAGTAGCACGCAAAATTTCCGAAGATATTCCTTCCCCGCTACGGAAAGAAGATTTGGAATACCGTGTCTGGAACCCGCTTCCATACCGACGCTACCGGGGCAGTGATGAAGAGTAATGTAAAAAAGCACCTGCGAATGGATTTCGCAGGTTTTTTTTGGAAAATAACAACATGCGACAGATTATTTTTGCACTGGCTTCTATAGTCCGATAAAAGAGGAGAATTCAATCATTTCTTCTCTTAGAATGTTTCTATGGACCGTTTGAGGATGAAGAACTGATTAAAACTGCTTATATAAAGAAGCTAATGCCCAATTGAGGATGGAATCTTGATAAAAACGGCTCATAGAGAACTTCTATGGGACGTTTGAAGATAAAATTCCGATTAAAACAGCTTTTTGAGGGCATCTAAAGCCCATTTGAGAATGGAAAACCGATTAAAACGGCTTATAGAGGGCATCTAAAACCCATTTGAGAATGGAAAACCGATTAAAACGGCTTATAGAGGGCATCTAAAGCCCATTTGAGAATGGAAAACTGATAAAAACGGCTTATAGAGGGCATCTAAAACCCATTTGAGAATGGAAAACCGATTAAAACGGCTTATAGAGGGCATCTAAAGCCCATTTGAGAATGAAAAATCGATTAAAAGTGTTTATAAAGAACATCTAAAGCCCATTTGAGAATGGAAAACTGATAAAAACGGCTTATAAAGAGCATCTAAAGCCCATTTGAGGAAGAAAAACCGATAAAAACTGCCTATAGAATGGTTCTAAATACAACAGAATAAGGAATGTTGAGTAAACGAGACAATGGAAAAGTTAAAACGTTGAATTAAGGACGCTTCTCCCAAGGTTCCAGCTGTCCTACGGTTAAAATTTTCTTTCGATGGCGTATTGCATCAATTACCCCAACTGAAATTTCTTTATGGCTTAGCCACCTGGAAAATTCACCTTCCAAGACAAACCCTAATTGAACTTGATAATAGTTACACCCTTCAGGCGCAGGAAATCCTTTCTTGATTTTCTCTAGATTGGAACTGCTTCCTAATACGTGGAACAAATCCCAATCATTTTGATGTTCGGTGATCTCATTTACTATTACATTCAACGCATTCGGTGCATTGGAATGGATCCAGGCAATCGCCAAATCAATAGGGCCATGTTTTTCAATGGCAGCACGCACTTTTGCTTGTAATGCATCATCTTTTTTATAATCAACAAGGAGCGGTGTGATGTTGTGTTTGTTATTTGTCCTTTCCAGCAAGCTGTTCATCCGAGCGGGATTTCTTGCAATAATGGAAACTTGATACCCTTGATTTACAAGCCATATGGAAACATCGGCCAGCATTCCTGTCCCGCCGACAACTAAAGCATGTTTCATTGCGAACACCTCTATTTTTCTTATTATTTAATCATTAGGAGGTCATCTTGTAAATATGCTCTCATTGTTCATTTGGCAGTCTGATTGAACCATCAGCTCCCACCAGATAATCCGATCCCGGACAAAAAATATTTCGTCATTCCCCTGGAACTCCAAGAGCATTCCCCGGAAATCTGCTTAGAAAAAAGGATATAATTTGTCTCAGTAATACCTATTTTCAAAATGAATTTCCAGCTCTTCTATTAGAGATGTTCAAGTTTAGCAAGACTATAAATTATTTTAATAATAGGAAATTGACGGATTGTTTCTCATATGAAAAGATGAAAGCAAATTACAGAACTTTTGCAACTGACAAAAGGGGTTGAGATGATGGCGGATTGGGAAAAAATCAATGAGGAAGGTTTACTGGCTCCTACGATGGCAAAGGATTTTCCGAACTTGCCTGTCATAAAATCAGAAGGTTTTTTTTATATCGGAACTGACGGGAAAAAATATTTGGATTTTACCTCTGGAATTGCAACAGAAAATACGGGGCACCGGCATCCAAAGGTAATTAAAGCGATAAAAGACCAAGCCGATGAACTGATTCACGGGCCGATTGGCATTATTAATTATAAATCGATTCTGGAATTGGCGAAGAAACTGACGACAATCCTTCCGAAACCGTTAGATTGTTTCTTCTTTGGAAACAGCGGCGCGGAAGCTATTGAAGGGGCGGTCAAATTAGCCAGACATACGACGAAAAGGCCATATGTAGTTTCATTTATCGGCGGATTTCATGGCAGAACGATGGGAGCGTTAAGTTTGACCGCATCCAAAAGCAAATACCGGAAATATCTTCCCGTTGGCGGAAATATGACATATCATTTGCCTTATGCAAATGTAAAGGAAACACCAAAGGGGGCTGACCCGGACGTTTATTGGACGGAACAAGCGGAAAAGGATTTTGCCCGGCTGTTTAATCATCAAGTTTCTCCGGAAGAAGTGGCAGCAGTTATTTTAGAACCGGTACTTGGCGAAGGGGGATATGTTATTCCGCCAAAGGGATGGCTGAAGAAAATCCGGGAAATTTGCGATCGTCATGGCATTCTACTGATTTTCGATGAGGTGCAGACCGGTTTTGGGAGAACAGGGGACTGGTTTGCCGCTAGCCGGTTTGGGGTTACGCCGGATATTATGGCGATCGCGAAAGGAATAGCTAGCGGATTGCCCCTCAGTGCAACCGTAGCATCCAAGGAATTGATGGCGAAATGGGAAGTTGGCAGCCATAGTACAACTTTCGGCGGAAACCCGGTAGCTTGCGCTGCAGCATGTGCAACCATTGATGTCCTCCAGGAAGAAGGAATGATTGAAAATGCGAGAGCAATGGGGGACTACGCGCTGGAAAAACTGCAGAAAATGAAAGAAAACCACCCAGCCGTTGGAGATGTAAGAGGCATCGGTTTAATGATCGGCATTGAAATCGTAGATCCGAAAACAGGACAGCCAAGCGGCGACGGCTTAATGAAAGTATTGGAAAAAGCATTGGAAAAAGGTGTTATCCTTTACTTAAGCGGAAACCAGGGGGAAGTCATTCGGATGATGCCGCCGTTAAACATTGATAAGGAACATCTCGATTTAGGAATTTCCTTGTTAGAAGAAGCGATAACAGAATACGAACAAGAATAAAAATAATCCCAACTACTTATTGCCTGGTAGTTGGGATTTTTACATTATACTAACTTAATGTTGGCCATGTTTGCTGCAAAATTTGGGTAAAGGTTTCAATGTTCGGTTCCTGCGAGCGCTCTTTTAAATGAATCGCATACGTATTAATCGGATCATCGATTTGCTGGAGAATCGAAATCTTGCCGTTTTTTATTTCATCTTGAATAATATTTCCTCCCAAGATGGCATACCCTGTATCGTTTAATACTGCCTGCTTAATTGCTTCATCTGTTCCGCAAATAATCGTGGATTTTGGTTTTATCTTCGTTTTATGGAAAAATTTTTCAATAATGTGATAGAAACTGCAATCTTCGTCATAAGAGATGAAAGGAAAATGATACAATATTTCCTGCAGATTTTTCCCTCTTGTCAATTGCGATGAGGCTACTAAAAAGGTTTGTTCTTTTTCAAGATAATATTTCTTCACTTTCGCCTCCCTTATTTCCCCTGCAACAATCGCAATATCAGCAACGGCATTTTTTACGCTGCGTATCCCGTGGGCGCTGTTTAGCGGAAGGAGACTAATATTAACATTCGGGTATAACATTTTATATTCCTGAATGACGGGGTGAAGATGGTGAGTCCAATAATATTCGGAAGCAGCGATGGTGAGCAGACCGCCCGGCTGACTATAAGCTTCCATATCGCTTTCGATTTCTTCCATAAGTTCAAATAAACGGTCCACGTGGGTTTTTAGTCTTTTCCCCGCTGCAGTCAGAACATTTTTATTGCCGACTCTAGTAATCAATGTTACATTTAGTTCTTTTTCCAATGACTGCAGTTGCAGAGAAATGGTCGGCTGGGTATATTTTAGCCGTTTTGCCGCTTTCGTCATATTCAGTTCTTCAGCAACTACCTGAAACGTTCTCAATTGCCTTAATTCCATTCCTTCACCCTCTGCTCAAATCTTTTAGACTATTATAAATGATAGTTCGGTATACGGCTATAGGGGTATAAGCAAAAAAATAGACAGGAAAATTAGAGGAGATGATTGAAGTATGATGCAAACGAAAGAATTCAATAAAAGACTTCTAGATCAGTGACATGCTCACTGATCTAGAAGATTCATTAAATAATTACCTTTTTTCCGGATGGTTCGAGAATTTTTTCCCCAAATAAGGAACCCATTAATGTTGCTGCCACATCGGCTGTTTTATTTTTTTCATCAAGAATTGGATTCACTTCCACAAATTCTGCTGAAGTAATAAGATTGGACTCGGCAAGCATTTCCATCGCCAAATGGCTTTCCCGATAGGTTACCCCGCCGATAACCGGTGTTCCTACTCCCGGACATTCCGTTGGGTCAAGGGCATCCAGATCGAGGGACAAGTGAACCCCATCTTTATCTTTTAAATATTCGATTGTTTCCTCGATTACCCGTGCCATTCCTAATCGGTCAATTTCATGCATGGAGTAAACTTTCAAACCTAATTTTTTTATCAGTACTTTTTCGCCCTGATCCAAATCCCGGACACCAATCATCACAACGTTTTCCGGCTTCACTTTCGGCGCAAAGCCGGCAATATTGGTCAGCAGCTCATGCCCGAAACCCATGCTGCTGGCCAGGGGCATCCCATGAATATTCCCGGAAGGTGAAGTTTCTGGTACGTTCAAATCACCGTGGGCATCGTACCAGATGACTCCCAGGTTTTGATAATTCTGAGAAATTCCGGCAAGAGTTCCTATGGAAATGCTGTGATCCCCGCCAAATACTAAAGGGAATTCGTTATTTTTTACAATTTCGTCTACTTTGCTTGCCAAAGCTTCGTTCGTCTTTACGATGGCATGGAGATTGTTTAAATTTTGTTCTGAAGAAGTATTATTTTTTTCCTCTGAAATGGCAATATTTCCAAGGTCCTGAACCGTGTAGCCAAGCCGTTGTAAGCGCTCTACAATTCCCGCATAGCGAATAGCGCTTGGACCCATATCCACCCCGCGGCGGGATTGCCCTAAGTCCATCGGTACACCTAAAATGGATATTTTCTTCTCCATCACAGTTCCCCCTCTCTTTATCTACGAATATTGTAGCCTTATGTATCGACATGCATCAACTAAGCAAAAAAGCTTATATATATGCAAAAAAATGCGAAATAATCGCTTTCAAAGTGCTGAATTTCTTCCATTGGAAAATTTATAAATGTTGTATTTTCAAAGAAAAATATTGGGAAAGGTCTGCTATTAAATTTTTTAATAATTGCATATTGACTTAGTTTTTGAATTATGGGAAAATTTATCCACTATTATTTATGTGGAGGTAGTCAAAAGGAGGAGTATTCATTGAGTGTGAACCCAAAGCAGGATGCAGTGTCGAAAGATTATCAGTTTACGAGAAAGGAATTTTTAAAATTCCTTTTGCCTTCATTGTTCGGGGTATTTATTTTCCTTTTTCCCATCATCGAAGACGGATCCTTCAATATACCGCTGGGGATTATTACAGAATTTTTTATTGATGCGCTTACCAGCATATTGCCAAGCGTGATTACGATTTTCATGGTTTTCTCCACTATAGTGACGATTATAGCAAAATTGGCAAAGCCGAAGTTTATTCAGCAGTCTGAATTTTTATCTTCCACCTTTGATGTATCGATTTTCTGGACAATTGTACGAATCTTGGGTGCCGTTTTTGCGGTAATGACATTTTATCAGGCTGGAGTTAATTTTGTTTACTCAGAAGTCACCGGCCAGGTCATGTTTGGGCTATTAACCAGCTTAATTATGTGGTTTCTTGTCGCATCCTATTTGATGCCATATTTAATTAATTTTGGCGCGATGGAATTTGTCGGTACGCTTTTGCGGAAGGTGATCAAACCATTATTTACGCTGCCGGGACGCTCGGCAATCGACTTGTTGGCGTCATGGGTAGGAAATGTAAACGTCGGTGTGGTCATAACGAGAGAGCAGTATCAAGATGGTTTTTATACCGGGAGAGAAGCAGCGGCAATCGCAACATGTTTTTCTACGGTATCTCTCCCGTTCTGTCTTGTCATAGCCGGTGTGCTCGGAGTCGATCACATGTTTCCGGTATTTTACTTAACGATTGTCATTGCCGGAATTGTCTGTGCCGTCATTATTCCGAGAATTCCGCCGGTTTCAAGAATTCCTGACACCTACTATAAAGAAAGCAATATTCAGGAAGATATTCCTAAAGACATGTCCCCTCTCCGTTGGGGAACCTACCAGGCGGTGCAACGGGCAAAACAGGCCGGAAACTTGCAGGCCCAATTAAAACAAGGTACAGAAATATTTCTGGGAATTGTCTTCGTATTGCTGCCGCAAGTAATGGCAATCGGTACGGTTGCATTGATCATTGCAGAATTTACGCCGTTTTTCCAGTGGATTTCCCAGCCGATGGTTCCGCTGCTCCAATTATTGCAGCTTCCGGAAGCTCAAAGTGCGGCGCCGGCAACCATTATTGGTTTTATCGACATGTTCCTGCCAGCAGTATTGGCGTCGGGTATTGAAGCAGAAATTACTAGATTTTTCGTAGGTGCTCTTTCCTTAATCCAAATCATTTATTTAACGGAAATGGGAACACTTCTGCTAATTTCGAAAATACCGATAAAACTATGGCATTTGCTCGTAATCTTTATTGAACGGACATTAATTTCCATTCCGATTATCGCTCTTATTGCCCATATCATCTATTAAAATTTAACAGCAAAGGATGATCTTCATGTATATTAAAAAATTGATTGCTGCCCTCGGTGAGTCGAAGGTCAGCCAGAATGAAACGGTGTTATTTCACCATAGTAAAGATGAGTCGATTCACCCGCCGGCATATCCGGATGTTGTCTGTTTTCCCGAGTCCCGGAAAGATGTGGAAGACATTTTGGCGATTGCATCGGAATATAACATTCCAGTAACCCCCTTTGGAGCAGGTACTGGATTGGAAGGACAGGCTATTCCTATTCATAAAGGAATCACAATCAGTTTTGAAAAGATGAACAAAGTAGTTGAATATTCACCGGAAGATATGCGCATTGTTGTTCAGCCGGGAATAACCCGGACTGCTTTAAATCAAAGGGTCAACCGGGATGGGTTATTTTTCCCGATTGACCCTGGTGCAGATGCAACGATCGGCGGAATGGTGGCGACAAATGCGAGCGGAACAACGGCGGTTCGCTATGGATCGATGCGGGATCAAATTCTCGATTTGGAAGTGGTGCTGGCGGACGGAACGGTAATTCATACCGGAACCAATGCGAAAAAGTCTTCCTCCGGCTATCATTTGACAGGGCTGTTTACAGGTTCAGAAGGAACACTTGGTTTAATTACACAAGTAACATTAAAGCTCCACGGCATTCCCGAGTATTCGATGATGGCAAGGTGTACTTTCGAATCGCTGGAAGATTGTATTGGGGCAGTACAAACATTGCTCCTGAGCGGCATTCCTTTTATGCGCATAGAATTAATCGATTCTGTCAGCATTGAAATGATGAATCAGCAAAGCGGACATTCCTTTCCGGTAAAACATTCGATTTTTATGGAATTTGCCGGATTTAAGAGGGCGGTAGAAGAAGAAGTAAAACTTGCTTCTGAAATATTGCTAGATTTTCATGCCTCGGATTGGGCAGTTGCAAGGAGCGAAAAGGAAAAAAGTGAAGTATGGAAAGCGAGACATGAATTATCCTATGCGTTCCAGCACTTGGACGGATTGGAAGAAATCGGCGGTGACGTTTGCGTTCCAATTTCCCGTTTGCCGGAGCTTGTTACGTTTGCCCGGGAACGCATCGATCAAAGCGGGCTGAAAGGCGCCATTTGGGGGCATGTCGGCGACGGAAACTTCCATACGAGTATCATTTACAATCCAAATATCGAGAGAGAAAGAAATGCAGCGATGGAAACAAATGATGCGATTGTGCATTTGGCGATAGAGGCGGGCGGCACCTGTACCGGCGAGCATGGAGTCGGACTGGGCAAGAAAAAGTTCCAGCAGAAAGAGCATGGCGCTGCCTTAGATGTAATGAAGCGGATGAAACAATTTTATGATCCAAAAGGAATATTAAATCCGGGGAAAATATTGGATTAAATATGCGTTAAAAATTGTTGCCCTGTTCATATTGCAATTTTACGATTATGCTGTATACTAAAAAGTAAGCAAAAACTAAATATTTAAATTATTTTGGTTCAATTACTGTTTCAGTAATTGATTAAAAAGGAATCAGGTGAAAATCCTGAACGGTCCGGCCACTGTGATGGGATGTTTGCTCCATGATGCCACTGGTGAAAGCTGGGAAGGCGGAGCAAATGGATGCCCTAAGTCAGGAGACTTGCCAAAATAATGTGTGCACATCAACCTTCCGGGAAAGGGGGATGCATGACTTTGGTATTGTATGAATTCATGTGTAAACTCTCATCCTGATGAAGGAGAGAGTTTTTTTAATTGGCTTTGACTGTTTAGCTTTACAATGAAGTAAGCTTCCCTAAATAAAAAAATTACAAGGATGTAATAACCATTTCCGGTTACAACGGCGTAGCCGGATAAATAAGGAGTTAGTTACAAAGATGTAGCTGCATTCTTATTCTATTAGTTACAATGGAGTAACTTTATTGATCTTACATTTCGATTCGGCCTAGCAAAATATTTTTGCTAGGCTATTCTTATTTATAATGTGAGATCTAAATACTTTGCTCGCTCTCGTATTTTGGCAATAGAAAAGACCTTTCAGCGCGAATTATATAATAAATGACAAGATATTTATTTAAATATTTAACATAAACAAAAAATTCAATAAACGAGTTGCGTGAAACCGCTTTTAGATATATAATATGTACAACAGAATAAGCACAATGGCGTGCTTAATTCATTGGAAATGAAAATATGAATCTAAAGCAAGGGGGCTTTGGAAAAGAATTCGTTCTTTTTCGGGGCTCCTTTGTGTATTTTTATAATAAAAGCTTTTTCCTGCTCCAGCTATTTCTAGGATTGAAGCAGAATCACTTCCTGCTCAACAGAAATAACGGCAATCATTAATTTTTAAGGAGGGGACCATGAGTTACAAAATTGTGATAGTCGATGATGAGCCTATTACAAAGATGGATTTGACCGAACTTTTAGAGGAAGCTGGCTACGATGTTGTAGGACAGGCTTCTGACGGCTTTGAAGCAATCGATGTTTGCAAGGAGACAAATCCGGATTTAGTCATCATGGACATTAAAATGCCTGTGCTTGACGGTTTGAAGGCAAGCAAAAAGATAATGCACGATCGCCTTGCCGGAGGAATTCTATTGTTGACAGCCTTTTATGATGAAGATTACATCAATAAAGCAAAAGAAGTCGGGGCATTAGGCTACTTGGTGAAACCCCTTGATGAAAAATCTTTCATTCCAACCGTCGAAGTATGTATTTCAAGAGCAGAACAAATCCGGAATTTGGAGAAGCAGGTAGAAAAGGTGACAAAGAAGCTGGAAGACAGAAAAGTAATTGATATTGCCAAAGGCTTGCTCATGAAGGAAAAAAATCTCAATGAAGATGAAGCATACAAATTATTGCGCAAAATGAGCATGGACGGCCGTACGTCCATGGGGGAGATTGCGAGGACGATAGCCCTTGTATACGACTGAAAAGACGAAAATAGTAGAATTGTGCAGAAAACATACGGATCTGACCGAACGTGAAATCGAAATTATTGTAAAAAAAGCACATGCATTGGACGAACTGGCAGAAATTTTTGATTGTGATATTTTCATTGATGTGCCTTTAACGAACAGTACTGCTTCTCTTGTCGTATATCATGTGTTCCCTGTAACAAAAAAATCTTTATATAAACAGTCCCCGGTAGGACAGCCGGCACTGAAAATGAACGAGCCGGGGGTATGGAAAGTTTCCCGGTTTGGCGGCTCGCTAAAAGGCTATAAAGCCTTTACTCAGGAAAACGTATTTATCCGGCAAAATATCCACGCTATTACAGATGGCGACAAAATACTGGGAACTTATATTATGGAGCGAGCTTTCCATGAGGCAACCGATGAAGGGGAAAATGCGGAAGACGACTATATGACGATGACCGCCAAGTTAAATAATTACATCGATGATGCTATTTACTTTTTCGATAACTCGGGAAAATTGATTTTTCAAAACGATAAAGCAGACAGTTTTTCCAATAATATTTCCAGTGAAAATGTATATTATAATGAATTATTCGGCGAGCAAGTGCCCTATGAGGAACTGATATCCAATGAGGATGAAAATTTCCATACGGAAATCCAGCTGGATGATCGGTTTTATATGATGAAGCGGGTGCTGCTTAAGGATGACAAGCTGAAATTTGCGATTATATTAAGAGATATTACCCAACTGAAAGATAAAGAGGCGGAAATCATATCGAAAACAGAGGCCATACGCGAAACCCATCATCGCATTAAAAACAATTTGCAGACGATGGCATCTCTTCTAAGAATGGAAAGAAGAAGGACGGATAGCATCGAAGCAAAACATATTCTGACAGATAATATGAACCGGGTTTTATCCATTGCTGCTACCCATGATATTTTGGCGAGACAGCTTGGCGATAAAGTGGAATTAAGCGAAGTGCTCAAATTTATTGTCAATAATATTTACCGCAGCTATTCTCTGATGGACAATATTGAACTTACCATAGATGCCGAGGAATCGATCATTGTCCTCAGTGAGGTTGCCACGTCGGTTTCATTAATCGTCAATGAACTCGTGCAAAATTGCTACACCCACGCCTTTCCGGAACATCGGGAAGGAAAGATAAACGTTTCTATGAAAAAAGAAAAGGAAGAAGTTGTCATAACGGTAACAGACAATGGTGTCGGTTTCTCGGTTCATGAAGTGGAAGGAAACAGTCTAGGACTGTTTATTGTCAGAAATTACGTCAATGAAAAGCTGAAAGGAAAAATACAATTTAATAGAAAAAAGCAGGGAATGGAAATATCATTCCGGTTCAAAGAAGGCTTTTACAACGGTGTATAAGCCAATCCGAAAGCAAAGAAGCTTAAGGTATAACCGTGTCCAGGTTTTCCGGGCAATATGTGTACCTTAAGCTTTTTTGCTTTCTTTTGTATTTACGGCTGATGGGAGGTGAACCGTATGGCAGAAAAAATATTAAGCGTTGGGATTGATATTGGAACATCAACGACCCAATTAGTTTTTTCCTTGCTGACAATTGAAAATGTCGCTTCAGCATTTAACGTGCCGAGAATTATTATTACCGACAAAGAAGTGATTTATAAAAGCGACATCATCCACACCCCGCTTTTAGAAGAGACTAGGGTGAACCAGGAGCTTATTCAGCAGTTTGTAGAAAAAGAATATAAAAAAGCCGGGATTGAAAAGGAAAAAATTCAAACCGGTGCCGTCATCATTACCGGAGAAACAGCGAGAAAAGAAAATGCGGAGGAAGTATTGCAAGGGTTAAGCGGTTTTGCCGGGGACTTTGTCGTAGCAACAGCAGGTCCTGATTTGGAAAGTATTATCGCTGCAAAGGGGGCGGGAATACATACCTATGCGAAAGACCAATCGGTAAAAATAGTAAATTTCGATATCGGCGGCGGAACTAGCAATCTCGCGGTAATAGAAAGGGGAAACGTGACAGACACCGGGTGTTTGGATATCGGCGGAAGGCTCATCAAGATGAACAGGGACACGAAGAAAATCGAATATATTTCCCCAAAAATAAAAGATTTAATTAACGATTTCGGCTGGAATATTCAAATTGGCCAGACCGCATCCCGGGAACTGCTGCAGCCGGTAGTAGACAAAATGGTCGAATTGCTGGAAGAAAGTGCAGGAGTGAGGCCGGCGAGTCCGCAGCTGGAAAAAATTATCACCCATAAAGGAATCAGGGATATGGAAAATATTACCCATATTTCTTTTACCGGCGGTGTGGCGGAAGCAATTTACAAGCCTGCTGAAGGAGACGTGTTCCAATACGGGGACATTGGCATCATGCTCGGGGAAGCCATTAAAAATTCAGCATTGGCAAAACATTTCGTACTAGTTGAGCCGAAAGAGCTCATTCGGGCAACGGTAGTCGGAGCCGGATCCCACACAACGGAAATCAGCGGAAGTACAATTGCCTATTCTGAGGATTTATTCCCTATAAAAAACATACCTGTCATTAAAATCCGGGATGAAGATATGAAGGAACCGGGGGAATTTTCCAAGACGATTCGCGAGAAATTGCAATGGTATGAAGTAGAGAAAAACAAGCAGACAGTAGCGATTTCATTTACGGGCAATCAGCATGCAAGCTTCCAGGAAATTGTTTATATCGCTGAAGAAATTGCAGCAGGAACGGAGGAGTATGTCCGTTTAGGCTTGCCGCTAATCGTTATTACGGAAAAAGATATCGCGAAAGTACTCGGGCAGACATTATTTGCAAAATTGGGCCTGGAACAGCAGTTGATATGCATTGATAGTGTCTTTGTGGAAGATGGCGACTTTATCGATATCGGCCATCCCGTTGCCAATGGCAGTGTGCTGCCTGTAGTCATTAAAACGTTAGTATTTAACTGATTCCGAATCTCATTTCAAAGGGAGGGGAAACGTGTTGAAACTAAGCGTTACGTTATCCGGCAATACGTATCAGTTCACATCAATTAAGGAAGTACTGGCGAAAGCAAGCGAGGAAAAATCTGGAGATAAAATGGCGGGGATTCAGGCAGAATCTTCATTGGAAAGAATGGCTGCGAAGTTAATGCTAAGCGAGCTGCAGCTGAAGGACATTTATGAGAACCCGGTCATCCCTTATGAAACAGATGAAGTAACGCGTGTTATCTACGATGATATTAATCAATTTGTCTATAAGGAAATTTCCGGATGGACGGTAGGGGAATTAAGAAATTATATTTTATCCCATAAAACGACCGCCAGTGATTTGAAAAGACTTAGCAGAGGGCTGACGAGCGAAATGATTTCCGCCGTCACAAAGCTAATGTCCAGCATGGATTTAGTATATGCATCGCAAAAGATGCGCCATCAGGCCCATTGCAATACGACGATCGGAGAGCCCGGAAGACTTGCCTTCCGCATTCAGGCAAACCACCCGATTGATGATCCGGACGGAATTATTGCTTCTGTGAAAGAAGGATTATCCTATGGCTCCGGGGATGCGGTCATTGGGATTAACCCAAACAATGAAGATTTGGAATCCGTCAAGAAAATATTTCATATCACCTACGACCTGATGCAAAAATGGGAAATTCCAACCCAAAATAGTGTCCTTGCCCATGTGACGACACAAATGAAAGCGCTCCAAAGCGGTGCTCCTGTCGGGTTATTATTCCAAAGTTTGGCAGGTACCCAAAGGGCAAATGAAGACTTTGGCGTTTCCAAAGGCCAGGTTTAGCAACGGCAAAAAGCATCAGTGCATACATGATCTATCGGCCAAATGAGCATTCGGTGGAAGCAGACCGGACTGTATATTCCAATATTCATAATAATGGCGTACCCCCGGCAGAAGCAGGAGCCCATTTAGCCGATACGATTGCAGAAATGCTGAAATACAAAATGAGCGGAGTGAAATTCGCTCGGCGTCATGAATCATAGACAGTTTTTATTATCGAGAGGAGGCTAATTATGAAATTACGTACAACTTTATTTGGAAGGACTTACCAATTCCATTCCATCAATGAAGTGATGGCAAAAGCGAATGAGGAAAAATCGGGAGATATTATGGCTGGCATTGCAGCGGAATCCGCCGAAGAAAGGGTGGCTGCAAAAGTTGTTTTATCCAACTTGACGCTGGAGGATTTGCGCAACAATCCTGCAATTCCTTACGAAGAAGATGAAGTAACGAGGATTATCCAGGATAACGTGAACGAAAAGATTTATAACGAAATAAAAAACTGGACCGTCCAGGAGTTGAGAGAGAAAATCCTTGCCACGGAAACGACGGGCAATGAAATAAGAAGGATTTCCCGGGGATTGACTTCAGAAATGGTAGCGGCGGTTACAAAACTGATGTCTAACTTGGATTTAATATTAGGAGCCAAAAAAATTACCGTCACCGCCCATTGCAATACAACGATTGGTCTGGAAGGAACATTGTCAACCCGCTTGCAGCCGAACCATCCAACCGATGATGATGACGGAATCGTCGCTTCCATATTGGAGGGACTGTCCTATGGAGCGGGCGATGCGGTTATCGGTCTGAACCCGGTTGACGATACAGTGGAAAGTGTTATTCGCATGTTCCATACACTAAGCGAAGTGAAAAACAAATACAAGATTCCAACCCAAACGAGCGTGCTAGCTCATGTCACAACCCAAATGGAAGCGATCAAACAAGGGGCACCTGCCGATTTAATTTTCCAGTCCATTGCCGGTTCAGAAAAAGGAAATACCGCCTTTGGCATCAGCGGGGATTTGATTGCTGAAGCTAGAGAGCTGGCTCTAAAAGAAGGAACGGCATCAGGTCCGAATGTAATGTATTTTGAAACTGGCCAAGGTGCAGAGCTTTCATCGAATGCACATCACGGTGTGGATCAGCTGACGCTGGAAGCCCGATGCTACGGGTTTGCGAAAAAATTCGAACCGTATCTCGTCAACACTGTGGTCGGATTTATCGGTCCTGAGTATTTGTATGATGCAAAGCAAGTAATCCGGGCCGGACTGGAAGACCACTTTATGGGCAAACTGACAGGCATTTCCATGGGAGTCGACGTTTGCTACACAAACCACATGAAGGCAGACCAGGATGATATGGAAAACTTAGGTGTTCTTTTAACACAAGCGGGGGTAAATTTCCTGATTACCGTGCCGCATGCGGATGATGTCATGTTAAATTACCAGAGCCTCGGGTATCATGAAGCACAGTCATTGCGGGAACTTGGCAATTTGCGTCCGATTAAAGAATTTGAAGAATGGCTGATGGAAAGAGGAATTTTGGATGAGAAGGGCAGGCTGACGAAAAAAGCAGGTGACGCCTCAATATTTTTAGGGTAGGAGGATGCGGAATGGTAAATGAAAAAGAATTAAAAACGATGATTGAAAATATTATTCATGAAATGTTAGGGAACAAGTCCAATGCTGCGGAGTCAAATTCAACCCCTGTCTCCGATTCTGATGGCATTTCCGATGATGCTTTGCCGGATATTACAAAAATAGAAATAAGAAAGGAATTGCTCGTGCCTGAACCGCTAAATCAGGAAGCATATATGGAGATGAAAGACAGTACGCCGGCAAGAATCGGGGTTTGGCGGGCGGGACCGCGGTATAAAACTTCTACGTCCCTCCGTTTTAAAGCCGATCATGCAGCGGCACAGGATGCGGTGTTCTCTTACGTAGATGAAGAATTTATAAAAAGAAATAATCTTTTCCCGACCATTACGCTCTGCAAGGACAAGGACGAATATATTACCCGCCCGGATTTAGGAAGACAATTTTCGGAGGAAGAGAAGGAAAGAATTAAAAAACAATGCGGCTCACCGACGGTGCAAATCATGGTAGGAGACGGATTGAGCTCTGCTGCAATTGAAGCAAATATGGAAGATACCCTTCCTGCCATTAAACAAGGGTTAAAAGTGTATGGCATTGATACCGGTGTTGACTTGTTTGTGAAGCATTGCCGTGTGCGAGCGATGGACGTTGTCGGCGAGCTGACGAATGCAGACGTCGTATGTCTTTTAATTGGCGAAAGACCGGGACTTGTAACTGCCGAATCAATGAGTGCCTATATAGCTTACAAGCCGACGGTGGACATGCCGGAAGCAAGACGGTCGGTAGTGTCAAATATTCATCAGGGAGGCACACCTCCAGTGGAAGCCGGGGCCCACATTGCTGAACTGATTAAAAAGATGATTGACAAGAAAGCTTCCGGACTGGATTTAAATTTAGCGTAACAGACTTGTCCGCAGGAAATATTGATAATTGGAGGAATGGGGATGAAACACGATCGAATTTATGGTCAAGTACTCGGTGTAAAGCTTATTCCGAATGTCAGTCCAGATTTGGCTAAACAGTTTAAGCTGTCTCAGGATCAAAGGAGTTTGGGAATTATTACCGGAGATGTGGATGACATTGTCTACACTGCATTGGACGAGGCGACGAAAAAGGCAGATGTGGAAGTTGTCTACGCCCAATCGATGTATGCAGGAGCAGATAATGCAACAACGAAGCTGGCGGGAGAAGTAATTGGCGTATTGGCTGGCCAAAATCCGGATGAGGTGAAGAGCGGTCTCGATGCCGCCATTAGCTATATTGAAAACGATGCCTATTTCGTCAGTGCCAATGATGATAATTCTATCAATTATTTCGCCCATTTAATTTCGAGGACTGGTTCGTTCCTTTCGAAACAGGCAAATATTCGCGAAGGAGAAGCGCTGGCCTATTTGATTGCTCCGCCGATAGAAGCAATCTATGCCCTGGATGCTGCCTTGAAAGCGGCGGATGTAAGGATGGCAGAATTTTTTGGCCCGCCATCGGAAACGAACTATGGAGGAGCACTGCTTACAGGAAGCCAGTCTGCCTGTAAAGCTGCCTGTGACGCGTTTGCTGACGCGGTAAATTATGTTGCTGATAATCCAAAAGGATACTAGGTGACGATGATGGATGCACTTGGCTTAATCGAAAACAGAAGCTATCTCAGTTCCATCGTGGCAGCAGATACCGCCTTAAAGGCAGCCAATGTAACACTGATTGATTTGGAGATTATTAGAGGAGGCTATGTCACCGTAAAACTGATTGGGGATGTGGGGGCGGTAAAGGCTGCTGTAGAAGCAGCAAAAGACGCTGCAGAATCCTTTGGAGCATTAATATCTGCCCATGTTATCCCGAGAATGCACGAAGAAACGGCGAAGTTAATTGAGAAACAAAAAGGCCGCCCTGCTGCCTCCCCGGAAGGGGCCAAGCCAACTGCCAAACAGGAAAAAGAGGAGACTGGGGAACAGGCAAAAACTGAAGCAGTACAGGAAGAGAGCCCGTCCCCAGCAGCAACAGAAAGGAACGAAGAAAACGGACAGGAGAAACTGACGCGTGAACAATTGGAAAAACTGACGGTAGTAAAATTGCGTCAGCTTGTCCGGGAGAGAAAAGCAATGGAAAGTGCGACACAAATTAATACAGCCAAAAAAGCAGAATTGATTCATAGTCTATTAGAAAAAATGGAAAAAAAGGAATAAGTTTTCTGCATGCTAAAGGCATGAATTAAATCATAGATTAATATAAACAATTTTAAGGAGGAGTTTTTCATGGCAAATACGAATGCACTTGGAATGGTAGAAACAAAGGGGCTCGTAGGAGCAATTGAAGCCGCGGATGCGATGGTAAAAGCGGCAAACGTTACGCTGATCGGCAAGGAACAAATTGGCGCCGGATTAGTAACTGTACTTGTCAGCGGAGACGTGGGAGCAGTGAAAGCAGCAACGGACGCTGGAGCAGCTGCTGCAGACCGGGTCGGCGAGCTCGTTTCTGTCCATGTTATTCCTCGTCCGCATAACGAAGTGGCTGCAATTCTTCCAAAACAGGAAAAAGCAGAATAAAAGGTTTGCTTTAATGCTTGAAATAAGATAGGGGGGATTGTCTTCTATCTTATTTCAAGCAAATGCACTTAAATATGCAGACGCGTTAAAACCGGAAATAAGACAAGCAGCGTGTTTTACGCGTAAAGGAAGTGAACATATGGCTGTACTTACGGAAAGCGTATTAAGAAGCCAATATTTTAAAAATCAAGCAAATAAATCGGTAATTAAACTTCCTAAAGATACGATTCTAACCCCGGCTGCAAAAAGCTATTTAAAGGAAAAGAAAATAACGGTTGAATATATTAGCGAGACCAATCAGGCAGAAAACAAAAGGGAAAAGTTATCGGGATCAAAACGTGAGGAAAAATCCTCGCCGCAGTTTCGCATTATCCAAGGCGGATTTCTGAACGAAAAGCCGGTCCATATGACTTCCCTCCATGGTAACCTGCTTGTTCCGAAAACTCATAAACGAATTATTTTTCGAGGAAAACTGGACTCGCTCGAAGCTAAAATTATCGAAGCCCAATGGATGCTGGCAGAAAAGAATTTGGACAAACTGGCGGAAGATTTGTCCGTCATCCTCGATTCGGTCCGCACAATTAAACGGTCCGAAATGGAGGGGGAAAAACTGGAAACTTTTTCCCTATTCCAAATGGATGAAAAGGAAATCCAGAAAAAGGCTAGGCATCCGGAAAAATATTTTGGCAAAGACGATGTTGAACCTGAATACCGGATGGGGATAGGGATTGTTCTATTAAATACAATCCGGGCGTTAATCAGAGAAACGGAAGTTGCTGCCTGTCAGGCATGGACAGACGAGGATGGAAGTGCAGAACGGGAAGAGCTGATTTCCGCCTTAAATAGTTTGTCATCCCTATGTAAAGTAATGATGTTCAAAGTGGATTCCGGATATTACAAGACAGAGAAGGAGGGAAAGAAGTGATGCAGCTTTCGGCTGAAACGATTGCAAAAGCCGTAAGAAAAGTGATGCTGGAAGAATCCCTCGTCGAGGTGGAAGCATCGGGCCGGCACGTCCATTTAAGCAGGGAAGCAATCGATTACCTATTTGGGAAAGGTTATCAGCTCACAAAGGATAAAGAGCTTTCTCAGCCGGGGCAATTTGCCTGCAAAGAAAGAATTACGATTGCAGGGCCGAAAGGGAAACTGGAGAATGTCGTAATATTAGGGCCGGAACGGAAAGAATGCCAAGCAGAAATTTCCATGACTGATGCAGTCACGTTAGGCTTAAAAGTCCCGGTCAGGGAAAGCGGCGATATTGACGGAACGCCGGGTATTACTTTAATTCATCAGGACCGAAAATTGCAGCTGGAAAAAGGACTAATCGTAGCAAAGCGCCATATCCACGTTTCACCAGAAGATGCGTTGAAATTAAATGTAAAAAACAAAGAAATCGTACAAGTAAAAGTGTTTGGCGAACGGTCGCTTATTTTTGACGATGTCGTCATTCGTGTACATCCAAATTTTCGGACACGCATGCATATCGATTATGACGAAGCAAATGCGTGCGGCTTTCAAAATGGAGCTTTAGGGAAAATCATTAAAAAAGGACGAAGTGTCCATGACATCTCCGAGCCTAAGGTAAGGAATGCGGCAGTTTCCGATAGGGAAGAGGCAACGGAGGACAAAGCAGAGCTGCATCAAAAACTGATTACAGAAAATGATTTGCAAAAATTATACTTGCAAAAAGTGAAAAAGATACGGATTCCTGCTTCCAGCATTATTACACCGCTTGCTGCCGATTATGTGAGACAGCACCAGCTGGAAATCGAACGGTTTAAGGAGAAGAGAAAATGATTATTGGAGAAGTTGTCGGGTCGGTATGGGCGACACGCAAAGACGAAAGACTGAACGGATTGAAGCTGCTAGTCGTAAAACCAACATATGCAAAAGATATGAGCTCTTCCTTCGTGGCTGCTGATTTGGCAAGCGCGGGAGTCGGAGATACGGTTCTCGTCACGAAAGGAAGCAGTGCGAGGTCCGCCTTCGGAAAAGAGAGGATTCCAATTGATTCCGTCATCGTCGGTGTCGTTGATTCAATCGATTTAGCAGAGTCATAGAAACTTAGTTCCTATTCACTGCAGACAAGGAGGAGAAGAGATGGGGATTAATGAGATTGTAATTTACCTTATGGTCATTTTTATGGTTGTCGGTGCAATCGATAAAATCTTTAAAAATAAGCTGAAGCTTGGGGATAAATTTGATGAAGGCTTGATGGCAATGGGTTCCCTAGCCCTCGCCATGGTCGGAATTATTGTCATGGCACCAATTCTGGCAAAAGTACTTAGTCCGATTGTCGTTCCCGTATATACTGCTCTCGGTGCAGATCCGGCGATGTTTGCGGGAAGTTTGCTCGCCATTGATATGGGCGGATTGCCGCTGGCACAGGAAATGGCATTAACGGAAGATGCGGCCATGTTTTCCGGCATTATTTTAGGTGCGATGATGGGGGCGACCATCGTATTTTCTATTCCTGTATCACTCGGAATCATTCGGAAGGAAGATCAAAGCTATCTTGCAACAGGAATGCTGGCCGGTTTTATCTCGATTCCTGCGGGGGGAATCGTAGGCGGTTTAGTGGCAGGATATTCCTTTATGATGGTCATTACAAACTTAATTCCAATCTTTATTTTAGCTGCACTGATTATCTTGGGGCTGTGGAAAATTCCGCAGCAAATGATTAAAGGCTTTACGATTTTTGGCTACGGGGTAGTCATTGTTGCTACTGCAGGTCTTGCCATCGGCATTATCGATGTGCTTACTGGCATAACGATTATCCCGGGAATCGGTTCGCTGGAGGAAGGTATTCAAATCGTCGGCAGCATTGCCATTGTTTTGGCAGGAGCTTTCGTCATGGTCGAAGTAATTACCCGGGTTTTCAAGAAGCCGCTAATGCGGGTCGGCAAGATGCTCGGAATGAATGATGTATCCGCAGCGGGAATGGTTGCAACTTTGGCCAATAATATTGCCATGTTTAATTTGATGAAGGACATGGATAATCGCGGAAAAATCATTAACGTCGCATTTTCTGTACCGGCTGCTTTTATGCTGGGTGACCACCTCGGTTTTGCTGCTGGGGTAGCACGGGATATGATTTTCCCGATGATTGCCGGAAAAGCTGCTGGCGGAATCGTCGCTATTATAATCGCCATCGTAATTTCGAATATTATTTTAGGAAAACAAGTGGAAAGTACGGAAGAGAAAAAGGCTTCCGCTAATTAGAATGGAGCCTTAAAACACCTTTGTTTGTATTGCCGGAGTATTCATAGAAGATGACTCAACCTGCAGGAGGAGAAGAAAGAGGGAAAGCAAATGGAAGAAGGTAAAGAAAAAAAGCGATTTATCCAGGAATTTGTTCCCGGAAAACAGGTAACATTAAGCCACCTAATTGCCAACCCGGATAAGGATATGTTTGATAAGCTTGGAATCCAGCAGGCGGGAGCCCTCGGAATCCTGACATTGACCCCAAGTGAAACGGTCATTATTGCAGGAGACCGGGCAACGAAATCGGCAAATGTGGAAATCGGATTTTTGGACCGTTTTACCGGCAGTCTCGTTATTGTCGGCAGTGTATCCGAAGTTGAAACTGCGTTAAAAGAAATTAATAATTTTCTGAAAGAGGTACTTGCCTTTACTCCGGCAATAATTACAAAATCCTAACGGAAAGGCGGGCTGCCAGTGCAAAGGCAAAATCGGGCGATGATTATTGGCGGGATCGATGCAGGAAAAACGACGCTAACCGATGCACTGCTGAAAAGACAGCGAAAGCGAAAAAAAATAAAAACCCAATCTTTGATCTATGATGACTGGATTGTAGATACCCCGGGGGAATATACAGAAAACCCCCTCTATTACCGGAATCTTATGGCAACTTCGCTGGAGATTACCCACGTCCTGTTTATTCAGGATGCGACAAACCGAAAGTCAATATTTGCTCCGGGGTTTAGTTCCGGCATAAACAAACTGTCCATCGGCGTTGTCACAAAGGCAGATGCCGAGCAGGCGGACATCGATCATGCCATTCATCTGCTGAAGAAGGCGTTGGTCAGAGGTCCCATCGTTATCACTTCTGCTTATACAGGGCGCGGTCTGAGCGAAATTGCTGATTTGATGAAGCTAAATTCCATGAATGAGATGAAAAAGTATACGGAATCGAGCGAATCCGAGGATATTATTTATCACGACATTATGCAATCATAGTATGTATCCCCGTATTCTCTATAAAGTTTGGAGGTGCGGAAATTGGATAAGGACATTGTAGAAAAAGTAACCCGACTTGTCATCGAAGCTCTGGAAGAAATGAAGGAAAAAGAGGGGAGTCCAAAGGAACAGGGAGTGAAAATTTGGCCCCACGAAACACCATTGCCTAAGCCGATTGTTTTATCGGGGGCAAAGGCAGAGGATCCGGGAATAAGGAATCAAATTATTACAATTTCTCCTTATGTATGACATACGAGACAGAACGTTAGAAAGGAGCATGCCAATTTGAATTTCGATAAAGATTTGCAAGCCATTCAAGAGATGCGTAATGCGGTGCAGAGGGCGAAGGAAGCACAGGAAAAATTGATGGCTTTTTCCCAGGAGAAAATTGATTCCATCGTAGAAGCAGTGGCGATTGCCGCATATAACCATTCGAAAAAATTAGCGAAAATGGCTGTGGAAGAAACGGGCATGGGTGTCGTGGAACATAAAGTTTTGAAAAACCAAGTCGGTTCCATGGATGTTTTTCATTCCATCAAGGGTGAAAAAACAATCGGAGTAATTCACGAAGATAAAGTAAATAAAGTAAAGGATATTGCATATCCTTACGGTGTTATCGCAGCAATTATTCCGACGACAAACCCGACATCAACGGCGATGTTTAAAACGTTAATTGCCCTGAAGGCAGGAAACGGAATCGTTGTTAGCCCCCATCCGCGGGCGAAGCGCTGTACAGTAGAGACTTTGAAAATTTGCAGCAAGGCAGCCGTTGAAGCAGGTGCTCCGGAAGGGATTATCGGCTGGATAACTGAACCGAGCTTGGAAGCAACGAATCAGCTTATGAAACATCGTGACGTAAACTTGATTCTGGCTACAGGCGGCAGCGGTCTGGTGAAAGCTGCCTACAGTTCCGGCAAACCGGCATACGGTGTAGGTCCTGGAAATGTGCCGGTATATATAGAAAAAACCGCCAATGTAAAAAACGCGGTAAAAATGATTGTTGACAGCAAAACCTTTGACAATGGAACGATTTGCGCGACGGAACAATCAATTGTTGTCGATCAGAGCATAAAACAATCCGTCATCAACGAGCTGAAAAATAACGGTGCTTATTTCCTTAACGAGGAAGAGAAAAAGAAAATGGAAGCAATTATCTCTCCCGGAAAAGGAGTAATCAACCCTGAGATTGTCGGTCAGCCGGCGGCAAAAATTGCAGAAATGGCCGGTGTATCTGTGCCTTCAAACACTCGACTGCTTATAGCGGAAGAGGACCGAGTCGGAAAAGAAGTGCCGTTTTCCTTGGAAAAGTTAGCGCCTATCTTTGCCTTATATACGGCAAATACGCAGGAAGAAGCACTAGACCGGTGCCAAGAACTTCTTAACCTTGGCGGAAGAGGCCACACCTATTCCCTCCATACCAATGATGATAAGGTGGTCGACAAATTTGGCAAAGCAATGCCGGTGTCCCGAGTTCTCGTAAATACCCTCTCATCGATTGGTTCAGTAGGAGCAACCACCGCCCTCATCCCTTCCATGACGTTGGGGTGCGGAGCGTATGGAGGCAATATTAGTTCCGACAATATTACAGCCCGTCATTTATATAACGTGAAAAAAATAGCCTATGGCATTAAAAATGTCCAAGTTCCTCAGCCGGGAAATGCGGCTGAGGATAACGACACCATCGAAAACAGGGTAAAAGAAGCAATTATCGACTCCAACAGAAGTGATTCAATAAGTATGGATAAAATCGAACAGATTGTAAAACAGGTTCTGAAAGAATATCAAAATCAGTAAAGGGAGGAATGGGAAATGGCGAATGTAAATGGAGCATTAGGAATGGTAGAAACAAAAGGTTTAGTAGGAGCCATTGAAGCTGCGGATGCCATGGTGAAAGCAGCAAATGTGAAACTGATCGGCAAGGAACAAATCGGTGCCGGATTAGTAACCGTACTCGTCAGCGGGGATGTCGGTGCCGTGAAAGCCGCGACCGACGCGGGAAGTGAAGCTGCAAAACGGGTTGGCGAGTTAGTATCGGTACACGTAATACCACGTCCGCATCAAGAATTAGGAAGCATTCTGCCTTAATCGGCTTTTGTTGGGGATAGCAGTTTGCTATCCCTCTTTCACCCACGTATACAATCCTATTTCAAGAGAGGAAAGGATGGAGGCAGCCAGTGACAACATTCAAACGGAGAAAATTTGCCGTCATCGGAGCCGGGTTTACCGGTGCGACAACCGCATTTCTGCTTGCGCAAAAGGAAATGGGAGACGTTGTCTTAGTGGATATCCCTGAGCAAACGAATCCGACGAAAGGAAAAGCCCTCGATATGCTGGAATCCGGTCCGGTATTAAAATTTAACGGAAATGTAACCGGAACTTCCGACTATGCAGATATTAAAGATGCCGATATGGTGATCATTACGGCAGGCATGCCAAGAAAACCGGGAATGAGCCGGGACGACTTAGTGAACACTAATGCGAAAATCATGATGGAAGTTTCCAGGAAAATTGCAAAATATGCGCCGGACAGCTACATCCTCGTATTAAGCAATCCGGTCGATGCCATGACGTATACTTGCTTCAAAACGACCGGTTTTCCAAAAAATCGGGTTATCGGCCAATCGGGCGTTTTGGATACAGCAAGATTTAACACCTTTATCGCCCAAGAATTAAACGTGGCGGTAGAAGATGTTACCGGTTTTGTACTTGGCGGCCATGGGGACAGTATGGTGCCCTTAATCCGATATTCCAATGTTGGCGGAATACCAGTGAGCCAGCTGCTCCCGGAAGAAAAAATTGCGGCCATTGTAGAGCGGACCCGAAAAGGAGGAGGAGAAATTGTCAACCTTCTCGGCAATGGCAGCGCATATTATGCCCCTGCAGCTTCTTTAGTGGAAATGGTCGAGGCAATTGTCTATGACAAGAGAAAAATCCTTCCGTCGATCGCCTATTTAGAAGGGGAGTACGGATATAAAGATATTTATTTGGGAGTGCCGACGATTCTCGGAGCGAGAGGCATCGAAAGTGTCATCGAACTTCCGTTAACAGCGGAGGAAAAACAGCAGCTGGATCGATCAGCGGAAGATGTCCGCAAAGTAATCCGCATGCTTCCGGTATAATAACCGCAATTCTAATGTTGGAAATAAAATTATTTCTATGCTTTTAGGAAGGATACGGTATAATAGAATCATGGAAAACAGAATACATAGGAATCAGGTGTCTAGTTTACTAGACATAATTGGGAAGTTGGTGAAATTCCAACGCGGTCCCGCCACTGTGATTGGGAGTAAACTGCGAATGCCACTGTACGAAAGTATGGGAAGGTGCAGTTTTACGATGACCATAAGCCAGGATACCAGCCTGATTCCGTTGCACCAAACCTACGAGGATAGGCAGGGGTGTGGTCTCTTTATGCAATCATGCTTTTATGATTAAGTGTGTAAAGAATCGCCAGCATCCTCACATTCCTTTGTGGGGGTGCTTTTTCATTGGGTTCACAATTAAAGGAGGAAAAAAGATGAAGAAATGGTATACCGTATTCATTTTGCTAGTATTCGTATTGATTGCGTTAGCAGGCTGCGGTGAATCAAAAACAGATAGCAGTCCGGGTCAGGAAGACGAGCCGGAAGTTACCGAGGAAGCAGGAAATAGCAGTTTTCCGGTAACGATTACCGATGCGCTTGAGGAAGAAGTGGTCGTGGAAGAAAAACCGGAAAGAATTGTTTCCCTCGTTCCCGGCAATACGGAAATCGCCTTTGCATTAGGATTAGGTGATTTCATTGTAGGCGTAAGCGACCACGACAATTATCCGGAGGAAGTTTTTGAGATAGAGAAGGTCGGCGGAATGGAGTTTGACATCGAAAAGATAATTGCGCTTGAGCCGGACATTGTACTAGCCCATGAATCGAGTGCCCTTAACTCCATAGAAGGACTCGAGCAGATAAAAAATAGCGGAATCGCTGTACTTGTCGTCAATGAAGCAAACAGTTTTGATGACGTTTACCATTCGATTGAACTGATCGGGAAAGCGACTGGTACTGAGGAGCAGGCTGCAACGATCATCGGAACGATGCAAAATGAAGTGGAAAAAATAAAGGAACAGGCAGCACAAGTAAGTGAAAAGAAATCCGTCTTGTTTGAAATCTCTCCAGCGCCGGAGATTTATGCTGCCGGAAAAAACACGTTCATGGATGAAATGCTCTCCATTATTAATGCTGATAATGCTGCAGGGGATTTGGAAGGCTGGCCAAAATTGGATGAAGAAGTCATCCTTGAATATAATCCGGATGTTATTGTGACGACATATGGTTTTTACGTTGATCATGCAATTGAAGATGTGAAAGCACGGGAAGGCTGGCAAGATGTGACAGCAATTAAAAATGGCGAAGTATATGACGTCCATTCCGATCTGCTGAGCCGTCCAGGACCAAGGCTGATTGACGGAGTAAAGGAACTGGCACAAGCCGTTTATCCGGATGTATTTAACGAATAAACGCAGTGAAGATTCTAGGCAGCTATTTCTAAAGTGTAAGAGCTTCCCCGCTAGATTAATAGAAACAGAGTCCTCTTATGGAATATATACGAATTGGGAAAGGACGAAATAGCAGTAATGATTCATCCGAACATGTTGAAAATAACGGAAAAACATATTGTACTCCAATCACCCGTTAAGCTGAAAACATTATCCTCTGGGGTTGTCGGGCCAGGGTTTGGCTCGCATCACATCTTTGTAAACCGGCATGTAGACAAAAACTATCAATGCACCAATCACCGGGAGGACATGGAGCGGTACTTAGAGGAAAACGGCTTTCAACCGAAAGAATCCGTCGGCATGATGACGGCGGTAAAGCTGGAAGATGTCGCGTACACCTGGCTGGAGGAGCAGGACATGTCCCTGTTAATCGTCGTTACTGCAGGAACAGGCAATGCAGTAGATGCTGCAAATAGCGAGAATCATTCTTCGGAGTTTCAGCCGGGAACGATCAATACGTGGATTTTCGTCAATGGCACGTTAAGCGAGGAAGCCTTCGTCCAAAGCATCGTAACAGCAACAGAAGCAAAAGTTCGCGCCCTAGAGAGCCTGGAGGTAAAGGACCCAATAACGGGAACTTCAGCAACCGGAACTTCGACAGACAGTATTTTAGTGGGAGCCACCCAACAGGGAACAAATTTGGAGTATGCAGGAACGATTACTCCGTTAGGAAAATTAATCAGCAAGGGCGTATATACTTGTACCCGGGAAGCGGTCGAGAAATCTTTAAAAAGGAAAATGCACTGATGGAACATCATATGCTGGCAATTTTATTAGCGGTTGTTATTGATTTTATGATCGGCGATCCGCCAACATGGCCCCATCCGGTACGGTGGATAGGGAGCGGGATAGGATATTTGGAAAAAAGGCTGAATCAAGGAAAGCATCGGAAAGCTAAAGGATTTTTTATGGTATTGCTGATCATCAGCATCACTTTCCTCACAACGCTGATGCTTGTTTCGGTTTTTTATCAGCTCCATCCGGTACTAGGAATTGTTGCTGAAGGAATAATCATTGCTTCTGCCATAGCCCAAAAGGGATTGAAAGATGCAGCCCTGGCAATCTATCATCCGTTACGAAAAGGAGACATGAAGAAAGCTAGGGAGAAGCTATCCTATATCGTCGGAAGGGATACGGAACATTTGGATGAAAAAGAAATTGTCAGAGGAACGGTGGAAACGGTGGCAGAAAATACGAGTGACGGCGTCACCGCCCCGTTATTTTGGGCGCTAATTGGCGGAGCGCCACTAGCCATGGTATACCGGGCGATAAATACGTGTGACTCCATGGTCGGATATAAAAATGAAAAGTACCGGGAATTTGGCTGGGCATCGGCCAGATTGGATGACCTGGCTAATTGGATACCGAGCCGGTTGACGGCATGTTTAATCGTAATCGGAAACAAGCCGGAAGTGATGAATTGGAAAAAGGCATGGAAATTATTTTTTCGGGATGCGAGAAATCATCCCAGTCCTAATAGCGGCTGGCTCGAATCGGCGGTAGCTGCCATTTTAGGAGTTCAGCTTGGAGGAATTAATTATTATCAGGGGCAAATTTCTGAACGGGCGAAAATAGGGGAGCCTGTCGTCCCGTTAAATAAAGAACATATTGTAAAAACGAACAACATTCTTTTTCGGACTACGTTACTATTTTTGCTCGTTTTAATGATGGGAGGTTGGCTGTATGAACTGGCCGCAGCATGGTTCGAATCCGCAATACATATATAAAGAAGCCGGAATTCCGATGCCGGAATATATAGTCGATTTTAGCGCCAATATAAACCCCCTCGGTCCGCCTGCCTTCGTCCAAGAAAGGTGGGGTGAGTTTTATCGTGGCATTAGCGATTACCCGGATCCCTTCGCAATGAATTTAAAAAGGCAAATTGCGAAACAGGTGAATGTTCTTAAGGAGTCCATATTCATTGGGAATGGCGGAGCGGAAATTATTTTCTTATTAGGAAGATTTCTCTCAGGTAAAAAGGTGCTGATTATCCAGCCGGCCTTTTCCGAATATGAAAAGGCATGTCGCGCCAATGGCTGTGAGATTTTTTACTTCCAATTGGAAGAACCGGATTGGCTATTAAATACAGAAAAGATAGCCGAGAAACTGGAAGAAGTGGATGCGGTATTTCTTTGCAATCCAAACAATCCGACGGGCGTATGCTTCCCTTATTCCCAAATCGTCGAGCTATTGGAGCATTGTCAGCAAAAGAGGACGTATCTTATTATCGATGAAGCCTTTTATGATTTTTTGGAGGAAGACTCTTCTCTTCCTTCTCTAGTGGACAAGTATCGTTATTTAATTGTTCTCCGCTCCATGACGAAAATGTTCGCCATCCCGGGCTTGCGGCTCGGATATATGCTGGCAAATAAGGAAATCGTCCAGAAGGTTGCTGCTTTTCAGCCCCACTGGAGTGTCAATGCCATTGCTTTGCACGTTGGGGAAGGATGTTTGGAAAATCATCACTTCGTCAAGGAATCGAAACGTTTTATTCGTGAAGAACGGGAAAGATTATTTGCTTTTTTTGAGCAAAATAGATTCACCGTTTCTCCGTCTGCAGTAAATTTTTATTTGCTGCGGGATCCGGAAGTGCAAGAACAGAAGACTTTGTTCACTTTTCTGTTAAAACGGGGAATTGTACCGAGGCATACGTATAATTTCCCAGGGTTGGATGGAAGATGGCTGCGGTTTGCTATTAAAGGAAGCGAGGAAAATGACCGGCTGATGGAGGTGCTCACCGAATGGCGCCAGCAGAAATAATTTTTGTCACCGGCGGAGTGCGCAGCGGAAAAAGCTCCTTTGCTGAACACCTCGCCAAAGCGAAAGCATTAGAAATCGGCGGTAAGCTCCACTATATTGCTGCGGGAATGCCGACCGACGAGGAAATGAAAGAACGGATTCAAAAACATCAATGGGACAGACAAAAAAGCGGATACCGCTGGCAGACATGGGAACAGCCGACGAATATTGCAACATTGGCACCTTTCTTTTCCGAAAAAGATGTTATTCTTTTAGATTGCTTAACGACTCTGCTGACGAATGAACTCTTTTCGGCTAAAGAAAATGCGGATGAGAAGGAATTATACAACCGGATACTGACGGGCATCGGGAAAATAGCAAAAAGCAGCCATCAACTCGTGATTGTGAGCAACGAAGTATTGTTAGATTCTTTCCCTGACAGTGCATTGGTCTGGAAGTATTGCCGGCTTATCGGAAAGCTGCACCAGAAAATTGTAAGCATCTCTGCTCAAGCATATGCAGTGGAAGCAGGAATTCCGCTGTTAAAGAAGGGAGCGGCATCATGAAAAGTTTGATGATTCAAGGGACCGGGTCTGATGTCGGGAAAAGCCTTGTTGCTGTCGGACTTTGCCGACTGTTTGCCAACGAAGGAGCAAAAGTGACCCCTTTTAAATCCCAAAATATGACGGCGGATGTATATGAAACTCTTAATGGAAAAATAATCGCCCAATCCCAAGGGATGCAGGCGGAAGCGGCAAAAGTTGAGGCAACAGTATGGATGAATCCGATTCTTTTAAAACCAGGAGAAAATATGGAAACCGAAGTTATTTTCTTTGGGGAAAAGGAGGGGGAGTTGTCCGGTTTCGAGTATCGGGATAAGTTTTACCAAACCGGGCTTGAGGCGATTAAAACTTCTTTGCAGCAATTAAGGAAAGATTTCGATGTAGTTGTAATCGAAGGTGCAGGGAGTCCCGCAGAAGTCAATTTAAAAGACCGGGAACTGGTCAATATGAAGGTGGCGGAAATAGCCGATGCTCCTGTCCTCCTCGTCGCAGATATTGAACGGGGTGGTGTCTTCGCCAGCATTATCGGCACATTGCAGCTGCTTGCACCAGAGGAAAGAAATAGAGTAAAAGGGATTGTAATCAATAAATTTCGCGGTGACGTGAAGTTTTTCCGGGACGGCATTCAATGGCTGGAAGAAAATACAGGCATTCCAGTAATGGGAGTCCTGCCTGTGCTTGAATATATGGAGGCGGGCAGAATTTTTCGTGAAGATCAATATGACCGGCTGGCAGACGATATGAAACGTTTCTTAGATTGGGAAAAAATTAAAGCCATCACCGATGAATGGAGCAAGGAAACATGAAGACCATCCAAGGATTTCTCATAGCCGTACAATTTTTAACGGCCATCCCGATTTACAAAAATTTACCAATGGACAGGGAATATATTGAAAGAAGCATTCGCACTTTTCCCCTGCTCGGATTCGTGCAAGGAATCTTGTATAGCAGTTTCTTGTTCTGTCTCGTGGAATGGATACCCTTTTCTCCGCTTGCTGCGGCTTTCCTGCTTTGGCTGTTTATGATTGTTTTGACAGGCGGAATTCATCTGGACGGATGGATGGATGGTAGTGATGCGTATTTTTCCTATCAGCAGAAAGAAAAACGCCTGGAAGTAATGAAAGACCCGAGAATCGGGGCCTTCGGAGTGCTGTCGGTCATCGTATTGCTAAGTTCCCGGTTTCTATTTATCTATGAAATTACAGCGTCGATACATTTCTATTCTTTTATTCTTATTCTGCTAATCCCGTTTTTAGGAAAGAGTGTGATGGGCATGGTGCTGTTAAACGTGCCAGCAGCCAAAAAAGATGGGCTGGCAGCCTTTTTTCAAGATGCCAGCAATGATCGAACTTGGAAAGTATTTCCGCTTTATTTGATTGTGCTGATTGGGATTAGTTTAATGCTCGGGAAAATGACGGTGCTTCTCTTCCTCATCTTCATTGCCGTTGCCATTGGCTGTTATTATTTTATTCGCAGGAAAACCGTGAAATGGTTTGGCGGGATTACCGGAGATATTCTTGGCGCTGCTGCAGAAGGGACGGAAAATATACTATGGATGACATTGTGGCTGTTACATTATTTCGTCATGGTCTGACGGAGGAAAATAAACGCAAGGCGTATTTAGGATGGAATGATTCGCCTTTATGTCAGGAAGAAGCGAAAGCCTTGTCCTTCTATTCCTTTCCGCACCAATCTTATGACTTGTTTGTATCCAGCGATTTGAACCGCTCTCTGTCTACCTTGGAACTATTATTCGGGGAAACTGCCCCAATCGTGCTTTCGGAATTGCGGGAGATGAATTTTGGCATATTTGAAGGAAAAACATATGCCGAATTAAAAAATGTTAATGAATACGAGCAGTGGCTGCGTAACTATTTTACGTACGCTCCGCCCCAAGGGGAATCCTTCCAGAAATTTGCCGAAAGGGTGGATCAGGGCTGGGAAAAGATAAAGGAATTTGTGTTGCAGCAAGGGTATCAGCGGCCGTTTATCATGACCCATGGCGGGGTTATCCGCTATCTTCTCAACAAATATTCAAACGAAGAAAAGGAGTTTTGGGATTGGGAAGTTCCCCATAGTGCCGGGTGGATCCTGAAATTCACCAGGGAAGGTTTAAGGAGGGGTGAGCGTTGCATTTCGTTACAGGCGGTTACTTTAACGGAAAACGGAATTGGGTAAAAGAAAATTATACTGCGGATCAATGGATTTCAGCCTACAACAATGCGGCTTTAATTGAAGATGATAGCTTATTTTCCGGTTCAACCGTCGTTCTGGAAGGGCTGGAACAATGGACAAAGAATCTTTCGGAAAAAATGGTGCTGGATGAAGCACGAGTATATCTGTCCCGGATTTTCGACAGGTGGCTTCAGTGGGAAAAGGAGGATGCCTGCCGCCGGCTAATCATTATCGGTACGGATATTACTAAAGGAATTGTGCCGATGGAAAAAGCGGACAGAAATTGGCGGGACTTGACTGGCTGGGTGTATCAGGATTTAGTTACCAGATGCAGTCGTGTGGACATTATCTGGTACGGATTACCGCAAACAATAAAAGGAGGAGATAACAAATGAACGTGCGAAAAATAAGTTTATTGGCTTTGTTTATTGCGTTAAGTGTTGTTGGAGCAGCAATTAAAATTCCTGCAATTATTGGAAGCATTGCCTTAGATGCGTTCCCGGCGTTGCTTGCTGCCGCCTTTTTTGGTGCAGGACCGGGCGCGATTGTAGGCGGTCTCGGACATCTTGTTTCTGCCGTAATCGGTGGAATGTCCATGGGTCCGCTGCATTTTCTCGTTGCTCTTGAAATGGCCTTGCTTTGTGCCATTTTCGCTATTTTTTATAAGCGAGGAAAAAGGATGTTGGCGGGAATTATTTTCCTGGTCGGAAATGCATTTATTGCTCCGCTGCCGTTTATTTTAATTTTTGATGTTGCATTTTTCTTAGCGATCGTTCCTTCTTTATTCATCGGTTCTCTTTTAAATACGGTTATTGCACTTGTCACCATCCCGCGCCTGCAGTCGATTTTTCAGGGAGCTTATTTTAAAGCGGAGGCAAAGGGATGAGAAATGCCCTAATTATCCCATTAGGCGAGGAGGAACTCGTGATTACCAGTGACAACAGCGGCGGCATCGGCCAAAAAGAACAGGATCTTGTGAAAGTATCCTACGATGTTGTGGGCTATCATTCTTTCCGGGTAGCGGTAATGGAATGTATGGCTGCCGGCGCACAGCTCATTACCGTCGTCCTGCAAAACTTTTGCGGGAACGAAGCGTGGAATTCGCTGATGGAGGGTGTTCAGAAAGGCTTGAAAGAACTGGATATTGACATTCCGATTACCGGGAGTACGGAGACTAATTTTTCCTTGTCTCAATCGGCCGTTGGGATAAATATTATTGGGAAAAAGCCTGTTCAGGAAAGCCGGCCTTTGGGCGACTGGAAAAACATGCAGATCGCCCTTATCGGACTGCCTTTAGTCGGAGAAGAGGTGATGACCCAGAGCGATCAGGTTGCTCCGCTAGCCCTGTTTAAAAAGATTTGTGAAATGGACCAAGTTGTCGTCTGGCCGGTCGGATCCAAAGGCGTGCTCCATGAATTGGAGCGGATGGTGCCTGGCAGGGGGAAGAGAATAAACTCGGTGGAAATTGATATTTATAAATCCGGCGGACCATCGACTTCTTTTCTAGTTGCGTATCCTGAGGAACAGGAACAGACAATAAAAGCTATCTCAGGAAACTATTTTCATAAGCTATAGAGGTGGAAAGGTGCTAAATTTATTTTTTGTCAGACACGGGGAAACGGAATGGAATGTGGAACGCCGGCTGCAGGGAAGGCTAGATTCGAAGTTAACTTCCAAGGGAATTCACGACGCCAGATTGCTCGCGAAAAGATTAGCAACTACTGAATTTGAGGCAGTTATTTCCAGCCCGAGCAACAGAGCAGTTCACACCGCAAAAATACTGACAGAAAACCGTTCGTTGTCAATCGTAACAGATGAAAGACTAATGGAAATACACCTGGGACATTGGCAGGGCAAAACGATTGATGAAATTCAAACAATCGATTCAAAGAAATACGATTGTTACGTAAACCATCCGCATCAATATAAGAGAGATGATGGTGGGGAGGATTTTCTTGATGTAAAGGATAGACTGGAAGAATTCCTGGCAAGTGTGGAAGAAAAGCATGATTCGGGCAATGTTCTCATTGTTACCCATGGTGTTGTCGTTAAAGTGCTGCAACTGATTTGTAAAAATCTCCCCCTAAATCGGCTATGGGACCCGCCGGAAATAGACGGGACAAGCTTAACGATTGTTCAGTCAAGTCAAGGGGAACGGAAGCTGATCATGGAAGGGGACGTGGCACATAAGCGGGTTTCTGTTGGTTAGGAATGTATAGGAATATATAGATAATATGAGGCCTGTTTCCAATGTAGTGGGACAGGCATATTTTGTATTAAAGAGATCAGATTGAGGTATATCCGATAATTTTAGATGAATAAAAGTTTGATATATCATATGCTGGACATTAATCTTCAACTTTGATTTAAAAGATTTTTTCTTCAAATTTACCGCGTGTTGCAGCCTTTTCTTTCTTTATTTCTTCTATTTGATCTAAGGAAATCCCATGCACTTTTGCTTTGTTGTGTGTCGACTAGAAATCTTCCAAAGTATAGTATTAATTACACTAATTCTGGGATTGTATGTAGAGAAGAAACAATAGATTTTAAAATATGTTATAAAAGGTGAAAATCAAATAGCGGATGACGAGAGTATGGATAAATAGACGGATTAAAGAGTGATAGACGAAATAAGTCTCACATATCACTAAATATTAAGTAAAAATACGGAGAAAACTGTTATAATTAGTATAAAAATAGGCACTAGCATTGCATAAATATAGTTGGAATATTCCGTAAATAATTTTCTCATAAATTAAGCCAAAAAGTCAAAGTCCAACTAAAGGTGGCTTTATCCATTTTTTGAAAATTATATACAGTTCATCCAAAAGGGACAACGACATTTGCCTTTGTTATGGAACGGCTTTTTTCTCAAACCTTCGCAGCCAAATGTAAGCTGGCTTCCATAATGCTGCCTTTAACCAGCGGCTAATTCGAAGCAGCGACTTTTTACTTTTTGTTTCTAATTGAATCAGTACATGTAAACAGTAGGTGATGAGTGCGATGTAAATATGATTTTGTAACGCCGTCTTACTCATTCCGTAAAAATGTTTGATTTCCACGTGCTGTTTCAGCCATTTAAAGAACAACTCGATTGCCCAGCGGGAGCGGTAAATATCACTGAT
>NZ_BMEV01000020.1 GCF_014637175.1 Compostibacillus humi
CCATTTTGGATCCATAGAGAGAAAAACAGGCATCAAAAGTGCTCTTTTGCACCAAATTTTCGGATGCCTGTTTTTGTTTCAAAGTCAAGCTTTATTTTTGGGTAAACTTAAAGTAATATTAAAAAATATTTTCACTCGCTCCCGCCGCATAGCTTGTTCATATTTTAAAATTTGGTTCATATGCTTTAGTAAAACCTTTAAAGCAAGGGGAGTAAAGGAATGGATCATTTCTATGTCATAAAAATACGCAATGCATTACGTTGGGGAATCGTCATAATATTGGCTTTCGCTACAGCGCTTTTCCTCTGGATTGGAAACAATAATTTTCTTTCCGTATTTGGCAAAGAAGCTCCGGCGGCAATATCGAGAGGAAATAAAGAGCAACCGAATATTGCCCTTACATTCAATATAAGCTGGGGGGAAGAAAAGGTCCATGATATTCTGGATCAATTAAAGGAACACCAAGTACAAGCTACCTTTTTTTTAAGCGGGGAATGGGCGGAGCGCCATCCGGCGATTGTCGAAAAAATTTCTGAAGGAAATCATGAAATCGGTATGCTGGGCTACCGTTATAAAAGTTATTTAAAACAAGAAAAAGACCAGGTCAGAAAAGATTTGCTGTATGCAAAGGAAATTTTCCGCAAATTGGGTTATGAAGACATACACCTGGTAAGGCCTCCGAGCGGACAGTTTAATAAAGAAATATTAGAACTGACAGAAGGGCTTGGATTTCAAGTCATTCATTGGAACGTCAATCCAAACGATTGGGAGAACCCTGGTACTCAAACTATTATTGATAAAGTAATAAAGGAGACGGATAATGGAGACATCATTCTATTGCATGCCTCTGATTCTGTAAAACAAACTGCAGATGCTTTATCGACTATCCTTCCGGCGCTTAAAAATAAAGGATATCACTTTGTAAGCATTACAGAACTGATTAATCAGGCTAATGCTGAATCAAAGCTAGTGGAATGAATGTACGAATATAATAAAAGGCAGGCAGAAAATTCTGCTTGCCTTTTATATTTGACTGATAATCCTTAACCAATTCCATTATGAAATGGAATTTTATGCTTTTTTCGGCTTCATCTTCGTTCCCTTATTCTCCGAAGACGCAGCATTTGCCTCAGTTATCCGATGCAATTTCAATAATTGGTACGTATTGCATGCAAGCAGCGGTACAATCATTAACCAAACATAATCCGTTCCTTCCGCCTGCAATCCAGGAACCCATTCGACCGTTGTTATTACAACCATAAAGAATAAAGCGGGGATAAATGCCTTATTATTTGTTTCCTTTGCTTTGATTTTGGCGATAATCCAGCTATAGACGAGAAGACCAAAAGCTATGGCAATATAATAAAACAGGGAAACTTCTCCTTTGGTGGACTGGTAAGGGAAATACACCAAATCAAAAAGTACAAAGGCAATTAATAATATCTGTACCGTCGGCCAAAAGGAACGAAACAGACTAATGCCATAACGGTGGATAAATAAATAGGCAAAGAAGCCAGTCATGCTTAACACGCTAAAAGTGAAACCTAGACCTGCATCAAATATGATAAGCCCTACAAGCTCCATAAAATTAAACGGATTTAAATGCTCCATATATAATTCTGCATGTATAAAAAAGCTGATTAATAATCCGGCAATTCCGCCAATAAGAAAAGTCATGCCGAGAAAATGTACAAGATTCCTTGTTTTCAACGTAACGTCCTCCTAATTTAGGCAAATGGTATCAATGGATATTTTAACATAAAGGAATCCACTTTTCCCTTCTGAATATGTATAGTTTCCAATTTTGTCACTCATATTAAGCATATAGGAAGGAGGATTCCTTATGTACCGATATAACGCTCTTGTGATTATAGGTTTTTGCCTATTCGTTCTTTCGAGCTGCGGCGGAGGAACAAATTCCTCCGGCAATGATGCAGATTATGAAAAGACAAAAAGCATGGTTGTAGATATATTGCAGACAGAAGATGGAAAGAAAGCATTGACGGAAATTTTATCCGATGAAAAACTAAAACAGGAATTAGTAATAAATTCTGATGTCGTTCAGCAATCCATTAACGAAACCCTTGTTTCAGATAAGGGAAAAGAAATGTGGAAGAAACTGTTTGAAGACCCGAAGTTTGCGGAAGGATTTGCTAAATCCATGGAAGAAAGCCAAATGGATTTGCAAAAGAAACTGATGAATGACTCGGAATATCAGAAAAAAATGCTGGAGCTGATGCAGAATCCGGAGGTCACAGATCAAATTCTTTCCGTACTAAAGGGACAACAGTTCCGTGCCCACCTTGAGGAAACGATTCAACAAACGTTAGAAACGCCTACCTTCCAAGCAAAGATGCAGGATATCCTTCTAAAAGCTGCTGAAGAACAAGCAAAAGGGGAACAAAGCAGCAAAGGCCAAGGCGATTCCCCTGGCGGAGGCGGACAGGAAAGCGGCGGCAGAGGGGGAAGTGGCACGAGAGGCGGCGGAAGCGGAGAATAAAATTCCCTGCCTCCTTTATTTTGCAGCAAACATCTTTTCCTGCTAAAAAAAGTACTTAAAAGGATTTTTTCATTCCTTCTAAGCACTTTTTCATTCCGTTATTCTTCTAATTTGGCAATAATCTTGGCAGCGATCTTATGATATTCCTTCCCATTCGGATGATCTTCTTGATACACCCCTGGGGCAAAAATATCTTCTTCCATATATGGCTGCTGGAGCCGTAATTGTCCAAGCACTTTTGTATTAAGCACTTCTGCTAACTTCTTGCCGCCGCCTTGTCCAAAAACATATTCCTTTTCTCCGGTTTTTTCACTGACGAAATAAGACATATTTTCAATCACACCAAGAATTTCATGATTCGTCTTCAATGCCATTTGTCCTGCACGGGCAGCAACAAAAGCCGCTGAAGGATGCGGAGTGGTAACGATGATTTCTTTGCATGTCGGCAGCAGTTCATGGACATCCATGGCAATATCTCCGGTTCCTGGCGGCAAATCAAGCAACAAGTAGTCTAAGTCGCCCCATTCTACTTCTGTAAAAAAGCTGTTCAGCATTTTTCCGAGCATTGGTCCGCGCCAGATAATCGGGGAATTATCTTCCACGAAAAATCCCATAGAAATGACTTTTACCCCAAATCGCTCCACCGGCAAAATTTTCTTCCCTCTTACGACCGGGCGGTTTTCAATCCCCATCATATCTGGGACACTAAAGCCATAAATATCCGCATCAATAATGCCTACTTTCTTGCCAAGACGCATTAAAGAGACAGCAAGGTTTACGGTAACGGTAGATTTTCCAACGCCGCCCTTACCGCTGGCAACCGCTATGAATTTTGTGTTTCCGCTGCCGCCAATTAACGACTGCTCCTTTTTCTTATCAGCTACAGGCTGGTATTTCCGAATGACTTCATCCGGCAGCTTTTCAAATCGGAGTCCTACCGTATTTGCCCCTGCCCGCTTTAAAATGCCTACAACTTCCTGCTGCAGCTGCATTTGTTCTCCTGTATTTAACTTGGCGATTGCAAGTTTCACACTGACATGTTTCTTATCCTCTTTAATCGAAACTTCCTTAATTGCTCCGGCCTCTTCAAATGTTATGTATAAAAATGGATCCTTTACAGGATTTAATAACTCAATGACCTCTTCTTTTGTCAGAAACATTTTTCGCCACCATCCCTTGAATATACTATAACAATTGTTAGTATAACATAAACAGGGACAAATTAATGTGATGAGGCTCTCACTCTTCAGGAAGTTCCTCTGTAAAAAAGCGTAAAATACCTTCGTAAATACTTGCAGCCATTTTTTCCTGGTAAATCTCCTGTTTCAGCAATTCCCGTTCCTCCGCATTGGATAAAAAACCGATTTCCACCAATGCTCCAGGGCTTTTTACTTGTTTTAGCAAATAAACCCCGTCTATCGATAGAGCTTCCCGATTTGTATTCTCCAAATTGCGAATAATCTCTTCCTGAATCAGTCTGGCCAAATGTTTATTCTCTTCCCTGCTTGGATAATAGAAAGTTTGGGCCCCGCGCCATCGCGTGGAAGAAAGTGCATTCAGATGAATACTTACAAATAGGTCGGGGTTTTTCATTTCAATAATCGCTAATCGCTGGCGTATATCTTCAGACTTTCTTCGGGACAATCCTTTCGTTCCTTCCTGGGCGAGATCCCTGTCTGTTTCCCTTGTCATGTATACCTCTGCTCCAGCTTGCTGCAAAAAATCCCGCAGCTTAAAGGATACATTAAGGGCAATATCCTTCTCCAGCGTTCCGTCCGCGCCAACCGCTCCTCCGTCTGGTCCGCCATGGCCCGGGTCCACAACGATGACTTTGCCGCTAAGGGGAAGGGAAAAGCCCATTACAAATTGTTCTTCGTTAACTTGAATAGGCATTCGAATTAAAAATATTAATAACATCAACCCAAACATCCATAATGCAATTTTGACTAATCTGCTCATCGTCTCACCCTCTTTATTTTCTCTCACTATTGTATGGGACAAGTTTGAAGTTTATGACATGGAGCAAATTATGGTATGCTATTGATTATGGAAATGTATACTAACATTAGAGTCAACAGAAGGGGGCTTGAACATGATTTGGCTAGGTATAGGATTATGTATTATCGGGCTTGCTTTGCTTATCATATCCGTTGTTGCTATTAAACCATTGAAACGATTGTCCGACGTTCTTGGCAGCTTAAAACAAACGACCGATGAATTGCCAAAAACCGTAAATGAAATTACTTCACAGACAACGGCCGCCATGGAAACTGGCGTTGATGTCCTGCATGACGTTAAAGGGAAATTAAATGACTTACAGCCGGTTTTTCATATAGTGGGGAAATTTGGCAGAACTGCAAACTCATTGACTCAAAAAGCGGGGTCAATAACAAAAACACCTTTTTTTCAAAACGCAGTAAAAAACACAAAAGGACTGCTTGGTATTGTAGCGGTTCTCTTACTATTATTTAATAATAAAAAATGCAAGTAGGAGGGATCCCCCTGCTTGCCCTGCTTTTTCTACTAACCCTCTTATAAATCATAGCATTAACAAAAACAATCCTCATTAAGACTCCTATTTCAGTTCCTGCTGTTCTCCTGTAAATAGCGATATAATAATAGAAATTAAACAGGGATCACTCCGCCACCAAGTAGCTTGCTTTATGAAAGAATCCGTTCAAATAATATCGGTATTATAAAGCCCGCAACAAGAAAGATTCTAGTTGCCGTGACGGTAACTCTGTTGTTTTTCACTTATCGCGATCCTTTATCCAGAATTCCCCGCCCCCTATTTACAGCAGTTTTTCCTTATTTAATATAACGGCGCCTCCTATTCAAATTTTCCTCTTTTTCACGATTTCCCAATCAATTTCTGCCATGACCTTGCCAAAAATTAGGCAAAAAAATGTCTCCTGTTCAAGAGACATTTTTTCTTTTAATGATATTCACTTCTTCCCTTTTTTAAACCAGTAGTACGCCATCGCAAAGGTACTAAATAATCCTCCGCCTTTTTCTCCCGTAACTGAAGCCTTTGTCTTGATCGTATCTGTTACCTGCACCAGGGAGGAAGTAAGGGTGTTGGTAATTTTACCGACATCTCCAACAGCGTAAAATAACGGACTCAGTTGCTTTAATTTGTCGTTTACATCAGCTAATGTTTCATTTCCTTCGTGAATCATCTGTGTTGTCTGTTTAATCATATCATCGATTTGTTCAGGCAATTTTTGAACAGTTTTATCCACACCCTGTAAAACGTTTGCAAATTGATTCAGCGTATGTCCAAGGAAGATTGCCATAATCAATAATGCCACCCCAATGATAATTACACCAATTCCAACCAACGTCATTGAAATCCCTCTCTTCCAATAGTACCTTTAATTTGATTGTTTTTTCGTTACAACCTGATTTACAGCTTCTCCCCATTTGATGCCTTCGATGACCGATTTAATCTGGTTCTGAAAGGATTCTTCCGATACAGATTGTCTATATTGACTATACGCTTCGTTCAGATGCTGCATAGACTTTCCAGCATTATGTACTGTATCGACTAATTGATCCGCTGTATGTACATGTTTCTCCAATTCATCTACGGTAACCCTTGTTTCCCTCAGTGTCTGATGAAGTTCAGGCAACACTTCCAGGATTTGCTGTTCCGCAAACTTAACCGATGTACCTAAAGTTCTTGTTACATCGGCCACCCTTTTTAACATAAACGAGAGATATATCACGACAATAGCAAATGCAATGGAACACAACAAGATACCGAGCGATACGGCTTCCAAATTCCCACCCCTCCTTTAAGAGTATTATACCATTTTAGTTCATATTTAAAACGGATAATAACACCTAATAATTGTTAGCAATATCTTAACATAGAGGAAACAAAAGGAGGGAAATTTATTAGACTGCTTATACAGCTGCAGCGTCCATATTCCTTTCATATCTACAAATAAAGTTTTGCTAAAGCTCATTCAGCTAGTTAAACTTCGGCAAAGAACGCGTTTGGCAAATTATATTTTATTGATAGCCGAAAGATAGCCATCATCGCCACACATAATGAAGCACCCTAAAAGCCAATAACTTTCAGGGTGCCGCAGCTGTCCTCCGTTATAGATATGTCAAGAAATGAACCTAAACACCGATGTCTGACAGCGCTACTTCATAATAATCATTTTTTTTCTCAACGGCTTTACCATTAACAGTGACTGTTCTTTGTTCACTTTCCGGCAAGTAGAAACGAACCGTTGTATATGGTAATTCATAGTTTCCGTCCACGGTCACGTTTAGCTGGATTTGCTCATCTGAACTATTCATTTTCACCGCTACAATGCTATGGTTTTCCTCGTAATTGGCAGAAATACCGTCATCTTCATAAAGCTGATATGCGGATTGTTCTTTTCCTTTAGCTGGGAACAATAAAAAGCCCCGCTCATCTTTTTCCTTTGTTTCAAAGGTTGCTTCATAGTCATTAATCGGAATAATGCTTCCTGCCTTAACCAGCAGCGGATTGTAATTTAATGGAGCAGGAATCGTCACCGTTTGTCCGCCTTCATACCACTGACCAGTATGGAAATCAAACCAGCCGGCTTCAAATTTTGGCAGATAGACAGTCCGTTCTCTTTCTCCCTTCTCCACTACGGAAGCAACTAGCATGGAATCTCCCAGTATAAAGTCATCGTTTTCTTTAAAGGTGTTTTCATCATTTTCAAAATCATAGAATGTCGGCCGGATAATTGGCTCGTAATGTTTATGCGCCTGGTACAATGCAGTATAAATATATGGTAAAATCCGGTGTCTGAATTTAATCAGATCCCGCACAATATCTGCTGTCTCCTCGTACATCCAAGGTACGTTAACCGTTTTATCCGTATTCCAAGAATGAATCGTAAAACGCGGATAAAAAATGCCGTTCTGAACCCAGCGGACAAACAATTCCGGTTCTGGAGCTGGACCGGCAAAACCTCCGACATCGTGACCGATATTGTATATGCCGGATAAGCTTAAGCCTATTCCCATCTTAATATTGTACTTAATCGTCTTCCAGCTTGTATAATTATCTCCTGACCAAGTTTGTACGTAACGCTGCATGCCCGGCATACCGGATCTTGAAATCAAATAAGGGCGAATGTCAGGATTATATTCTTTTTGAGCTTCATAGGAAGCCTTCATCATCAACAGCGGCTGGACTGCCCTTAATTCCTCGAAATTTATTTTTTCTCCAAATCCATTACAATAAGCATTCTTAGTCCAAATTTCAAATTCATTGTTGTCATTCCAAGTAGAATCAATGCCAAATTCTAATAGCTGTTCTTTTACTTTATCCTTCCACCATTGAACTGTCTCTTCATTGGTAAAATCCAAATATGCTCCTGTTCCGTCCCAAAACTGCGCCATCACCGTTTCATCTTTATCATTTTTGATAAACATACCAGCATCTTTCAGTTCATCAAACATCGGATGATCTTTCAGCAAGGCAGGTTTTATGTTCGCACAAAGCTTAACCCCTTTTTCATGGAAATCATCGGTAAACTGCTTTGGATTAGGAAACTTATCCCGGTTCCAATTAAATACATACCGCTTATCATTGATGGACGTATATCCAGATGACAGCTGAAAGGAGTCACAAATAATATCATATTCCTGGCATTTTTTCAGGAAGTTTTGCAATTGATTCTGGGCATCTGGAGCGTCCGTATAAGTCATTGTAGAACCAGAATAACCAAGGCTCCATTTTGGCTGAAAAATGGTTTTACCGGTTAGCCAGGAGTACTTTTCGACTGTGTCTTTTACGGTCGGTCCAAGGATGATATAGTAATCCAAGTCCCCCGACTCAGACTGAAAATAACGGTAAAAACCGTGGTAGTTATCTAATTCTTTCCCCATATCAAAAATACTTTGAGCCATATTGTCGTAAAAGATACCGAAGGAGATTCCGCTGTTTCTGTTTCTCGTAATGTAAAATGGAATATGTTTATATAAGGGATCAGTACTTTGAGCGTCATAACCCATCGGATCGACGCTTACCATCCGATAACGTTCGCCATGGCGGTCAACTTCCCCGCTCTTTTCTCCAAGCCCAAAATATTGCTCGTCCAAATTCCTTTCTAAATAATGAAAAACTCCTTCTCCAAGGGCGCCGTCAAAATTGTACGCCTGCGTCTTTCTGTCTGATGCAATTTGCTGGTATTTTCCGGATTCATCTTTCGCATACCAAGTAATTTTAAAGCCATCCAAATTCACAGCAAGTTTCAGTCTCGACGTTTCAACGATAAAGTAATTGTTTTCTATTTTCGATGAATAAGCAGGAAGGGTAAATGGAGAAATGTCGAGTCGGTTGCGTCCTTCCATAGGAACATCGTCCATTCCTGGAGCAACAGCCCAAGTTTGCTTTACTTCCGGTTCGCTGCTTGGTGTTAGGAGCACTCTAATAATGTCTTCCTCTAAAATAAAAATTCTAGCCATAAAGGAACTGTCTTCCAATTGGAAGGAAATCACGTTATTTTCCTCAGTTAATAGATTAAATTGATAGCTGTCCATAATTGACATAAAGATTCAACCGTCCTTCCCTCAATGATGATGCAAAACATTCGTTCTCTAGTAACCCAATAATCTTGGCAGAAACAGACTTAATTCCGGAACATAAGTTACTAGCAGCAGGGTAACGATAATCGCTACATAAAAAGGTATCATCGGTTTTATTACATCTTCTAAATCGAGCTTGGCAACACTGACTCCCGCAAAAAGAGAGCTACCTACAGGCGGTGTAATATTTCCAACACTTAAGTTCATAACAAGCATAATACCGAAATGAATTGGATCCATTCCAAAACTTGTTACAATCGGAAGAAAGATAGGTGTGAAGATGAGAATTGCAGGAGTAATATCCATAAAACAGCCAATGATCAGCAAGATTACATTGATAATTAACAAAATTAGGATTGGGCTGTCTGTAATTCCGACAATAAGGTTGCTTATTGCCTGCGGGATGCCAGTAAATGACATAATCCAGGACATTACTGCCGAACCAGCAACGAGCAACATAATGACCGTCGTAAGTTCAACGGATTCCATTAGAATCTTTGGCAGATCTCTTAACTTAACTGTTTTATAAATCAAAGATAAAACAAGTGAATAAACGACGGCAATTGCTGATGCTTCTGTAGCTGTAAATACCCCAACAATAATTCCTCCAATAACAATCACAATCATTAACAAAGATGGGATCGCTTCGACAATCGTCTTCATTGCCATTTTAAATGTTAATCTTTCGGAAACAGGATAACTGCGGCGCTTTGCTACAATATATGCCACTAACGAACAGGCTAATGCCCACAATATTCCTGGTATATAACCAGCAATAAATAGTGCAGCGATGGATGTACCCCCGCTTACAAGCGAATACAAAATCAGAGCACCTGTTGGCGGAATAATTAGCCCCGTTGGAGAAGACGCGATGTTGACCGCTGCACTAAATTTAGGATCATACCCCTCTTTCTCCATTACCGGTAACATAACCTGTCCCATGGCAGCGGCAGATGCTACAGATGAACCCGAAAGCGAACCGAACATAGTACTTGCCAAAATATTTGTATGGGCCAATGACCCCGGGACTCTTCCGACGAGCACTTTCGCAAAATTAATCAGTCTTTCAGCAATTCCCCCGTTATTCATTAACATTCCCGACAAAATAAAAAACGGAACTGCCAGCAATGAAAAACTGTCTAATCCTGTGACAAGCTTTTGGGCTGCAGTAAAAATAGATATATCATATGGTAAATATATCAATATCGTTACCAGTGACGATATTACAATACTGATAGAAATCGGGACACTTAAAATCAATAATAGTGCAAAAACGATTAATAGTATCAGACCGGCCTGTAATGCCATCAGACACACTCCCTTCAATCATTTGCTTTATTAATTGCCGGTTTCGGCACCCATTTCATTCCTCATGCTTTTCACATGATCAATAATGTGGAATATCGCATAAAGAATGAATAAAATTCCTCCCACCGAAAGACTCAAATATAAATATTCCATCGGCATCTGCATAGCGGAAGAGACTTGTCCTACCGCATTTTGCAGGGCATTGATACCGCCGAACAATAAGATAAATACCGAAAATAGAATAACGATAATTTCAACCGCTATGTTCACCACATAATACATTTTTCCAGAAAATTTACGGGTAACGAATACGATGGCAACATGTTTTTTCTTGCTATAGGCTAGAGCCGATCCTACCATCGTTAACCAAATGAGTGAGTATCGCAGCATTTCTTCCGATATGGTACTGGGGTCATCGAGGACAAATCGGGTGAATACTTGCCAGGAGGCAACGATTACCATAACTGCCATCAAGGTTGCGGTAAGATACTCCATAATCCTATCCAAAATCTTTTTCAAGTGTAAAACCTCACTTTCATAAAGAATGGATGGCTCTCACTGATTTTTTGTAATTAAAACCAGTGAGAGCCGGAAAATTAAGAGTCAATGTTACTGTGCAAAGCTTTTAATATCTTCAAAGTATTTAGCATTTGTATCGCTTTCAGAAACGAACTCGTCATGTAGAGGAGCTGCAGCATCAATAAACGCTTGCTTATCCACCTCGAAGAATTCTACACCCATTTCTTCAGCGGCCGCTTTAGCTTCTTCAATTGATTCTGCCCAGCGGTCTTTATGGCTTTCTTTTGATTCCTCAGCTGCATCTATTAATGCTTGTTTAAGTTCATCGGATAGACCATTCCAAGTATTTGAATTAATAATTAGAATATCTGGTACAAATTGGTGCTCGGTATAGGAATATGCTTTCGCTACTTCACCGTGATTGTTCTGTGTCAGCGCGTTTTCGTTATTTTCTGCACCATCTAAAATTCCGGACTGCAGGGACGTATACACGTCACCAAAAGCCATTGGAGTTGGAGAACCGCCCATTGCTTCAATCATAGCAATAGATGTTGGACTTTCTTGAACACGAATTTTAAGTCCTTTCATATCATCTGGAGTTTCTACTTTTTGATCAACTGTGTAAATGCTTCGCTGACCAGAAGTGTACCAGCCGATAGCGATAAACCCATCATCTTCAGTGGAATTATAGATTTCTTTAACCGTTTCACTGTTGTCCATTACGTCATAATAGTGTTCTTCACTTTCGAATAAGTATGGTAAAGAGAATATTTTATAGCTTTCTTCAAATGCTTCTAGTGCACCAGCACTAACTTTTGCCATTTCCAATGTACCAGCTTTTACAGATTCAATAACTTCTCTTTCAGCACCAAGCTGACCGTTTGGATGGATTTGGATTTCTATGTTGCCATCAGACTTTTCGGTTGCAAGATTTGTAAATTCTTCAAGAGATAAATGAATAGGGTGGTTTTCAGGCTGATTATGCGCTAGACGAAAACTTACAGATTCTTCCGTATTTGCTTCGTCTCCGCTGCTTTCTCCTTCTCCGGATGCATCATTTGTATCTTCCGAATTGCCTCCACAGGCTGCTAATAAAAGCACTAATAGTAAAATAGCAATTCCAACTGTAAATAATTTTTTCAGCTTCATAATATTTTTCCCCCCAACAAATAATTGTTACTGATAGAAGTTCTAATAATCGGTGAAGCTTCCAACCATCCTAAGCTTCAATGAATTTCTTTGAGCACTGCTTCGTGATGTCTGCATCACCCCCCTAAAAATACATACTATTCGAACTTGTAACCCCTTTCCATACGGGGTAAAAAAATGTATTCTTCCATGTGTCAAATAATTACGTGTTTTCACAACAATTAAAGGTCGCACCTTAGCATTTTCTTACTATTCTGTAAAATATTATTTGTTCATCAAACAAACTAACTGTTTTTATTATAATTGCAAGCGCTTTATTAATCAAGCACTTCTCTGCCCAACACCTGCAGACCCCATTTGAATTTGAGCTATAGGTGTTACTGCAGGGGTTGTAACATTTACTAAATAGATACCCTTTTGTCTGATAGAAGTGAGTGAAAACACGCATCAATTACATGCATATCTCCAATGGAGTTTGCAAAGGTATGCTTCAGATCGGAAAGAGAAATTCCATCTAAAATTGTCTGAGAAAAGTATTCTACTTCTTCCCTATACTGATCCCCCCTGTACATAAGTTATCTTCTTTTCTCCTTCCTTTTCTACAATTATTTCTTTATCCCCGCCATACCAGTCTGGAAGGAATGCTCTTGGTACCAGGATTCTTCCTATCGTCCCGGCAACTTCATATTCTGCTCTTTTTGCCATGTTAAAACTCGCATCAAATACAGCCCGAACATTTTGCGGAAATGATAAATAGCCGACAACATCCGTATCCACTCCATAGGATTCATCCAGTATTGCATGAATATACACTGATTTTGGTTCCATGCCCAAAATATTGCGGATGGAATGTATCCCATAGCAGCCAACATCGTATAAACACCCTCCGCCCTTTTCTTTGCTCATCTTTATTGTTTTCCCTTTGAGCCAAAGGAAAGGAGAAAGCTGCACTAATAAAAGTTATTTCCCAAACCCCCCGAAGCAATGATTTGCTTTACCCATTTCTGCTGCGGGTGAAAAAAATACATAAATCCTTCCATAAAAAGTACCTTTTCTTTTTCACAAACTTGTTTCATCTCTAATACTTCTTGTGCATTTAGAGCAGCTGGTTTTTCACATAAAATATGCTTTTTGCTCTTGCTGCTTTCATAACCCATGTTTTATGAAGGTGATTTGGCAACGGGATGTAGACTGCATCAATTTCAGGATCATCCAATAAACGCTCATAGCTGTCATAGATTTTAGCAATTTGAAATCGCTATCCAATTTCTTTCGCTTTATTGATATCACTGTCTATTGCGATTGCAGCAACTTCGGCATTTGCTGCACGTTGAAATGCAGGAATCAGTTCGTTTTGAGCAATTTTTGCTGTGCTTAATACTCACCAGCGTACCTTTTTCATTATTTTCCTCCTTTTATAAAAGCACATAGGCAACAAGGGTGCCAATCCCTCCATAGATAAGGGCAAAAGACAAGTTCAGCCATGTAATCCGATATGGATTTGACCCGTATTCATGGATGTTAATTGCACCACTAATCCATATGAGCCAACGGGTAATGTCGAAATTGCCCCAGTGACAATGACGATAGCTAAACTAACCGGGTTGAATGTTTCTAACAGCAGATTGACAACTCCTGTTAACACTCCAATGGTGGCTATCGGATGAACCCCAAATAAGCTCATAAAGATAAAAACGAGCTGAATAAAGAAAAAGATGATCAGCGGGTAATCCGAAAAAGCAATTATCGGCTGCTGTATGAAATCTAATACGTTTGTTCCATCAATACTATTAGCAAAAAAGCGAGTGAAGTAAATAATACCGCAAAATTTTGCATGGAGTTTGTTTTTTCCTTCCACGTTGCCCAGCCGATAATCCAAAAACTGCGCCAACGTTTCAGCAGAATTGCCCAAATAAAAGCAAATGGAAAGATTAGAACAGTTACTGTAAAAATAAAATCCAGATTAAAAGCATTGCCGATTAAAATAACCAAAGCGAGGAATAGCACTAAAGAAATTAAAAGATGGATTAATTTTTTGCCAACTTTTTTATAGTTAATTTTCACTTGCTCTTGCTCATAATGATGTTTCTTATAAAATACTCTTCCCCATAAGGAATCCAATACAAATGTGATGACAGCAATGATTAATAACCACGGAAGCAATGAAACATAATCAACACCGGTCACAAAAATTGCCGTAGCAAGTAAAATTTCTAACGGGCTCCAAATCAACGCTAAAACGTACCCCCTAAGTGTAGCGGTGCTAATAAACGAATTCCTTACCTTTTGGCGGACAGACTTTAAGTTCTCCTGCAACACTTCTTGCGCAATGATAACTGCCGATAAATTTAAAAATGCTCCTAGTGTTACCGTAGTGATTAAGCTTCGGGGGTATAATTGCCCTAAATCCTTTACTTTTGCACGCAGTACATTATTTAAAATTCGGTCGAACCTTCCGCTTTTTACCACACTATTCATCCATGGCAGCATAGCAAATAGTGTCAAGAGTGGCAAATTCGAAGCGAACATTGCCGGGATGTCGGCAAAATATTGGCCTGTTGCAGCAAATACGGCTGCTCCGACTCCAATAAAAACAGTTCCCAAAATGCGAAACAGCCTGGAGGCGCCGACAAAAGAAACCGCCAGCATAAGAATAGCCAAGATTCCGATAAAATGGTTTAAATTCTCATTCTGAAAAAATACGTTCAACATATTCAATAGAAAAACAAATGAATAAAAGATAAATAAATGCTGAAAGATTGGATGAGTACGCATTTGTGTCTCCCTCAAGATTGTAGTCATAAAGATTGCCCTGTCTATAATTATCTATCAGCGTGGAGTACAGAAGCAAACAACTGCACCTGAATGATCTTTCATCAGATTTCCCGGAATAAATAAATGAGCTGTCTAGCAATTGTTCTAGACAGCTAAGCAGGTTTTTGTCAAAAATACTGAGATAAATTCAAAGCAAGTTCTTCATATTTGGAGTAAATTTCTTGATACTTTTGATGTTTTTCCATATTCGGTTTTACAACTATCTCCGGCGGCAAGCTTTGGCGAATGTCCTCGAAAGCTTTTGCCCGGCCAGTACCGACTAAAGCCGTCCATGCTGCACCCCAAGCTGCATTATGATGAGTATTTGATACGTGAATATTTTTGCCAAAAACATCCGCCATGATTTGCACCCATAAGTTCGACTTGGATAATCCACCATTTACACTTATTTTTTTCGGTGCACCGGCAACTCTCTCCAATGATTCGCTAATTTGATATATATTAAAGGCAATGCCTTCAAGCACAGCACGAGTTAGATGTTCTTTCCGGTGACCGACCCTTAGGCCGAAGAAATTCCCTTTTGCCTGCTCATTCCACAGGGGAGCCCGCTCTCCGTTAATGTAAGGGAGGAAAATAATTCCTTCAGAGCCAATGGAAACATTTTCAGCCCCGGCTAAAAATTCCTCATGGGTTCCTTTAAATTCGACTGTCTCTTTCAGCCATTGCAAAACGATTCCGCCATTGTTTGTCGGTCCGCCGATTATGGACGTTTCCGCAGTAAAAGGATAGGTGAAGGTTTCCATCTTCTCATTCACTGGTGCTCCTTGAACAAATTGGCGTATTGCACCGCTCGTGCCGACGGAAATATTGGCTTCTAAAGGCGCGATAGCACCGCTGCCCAAATTCGCAAGCTGCCCGTCTGCTGCTCCAATAACAAAAGGCATCGCTGTAGATAATCCTAATTTTGTTGCCGTTTCTTTATCCATGTTTGACAAAATGGTTGTCGGAGGCACGATTTCGGATAATTGTTCCTCCTTCACACCAGCGATTTGCAATGCTTCCTCGTCCCATTGCAATTTTTTCACGTCAAACAGACCAGTTGCCGCTGCCATGGAATAATCAATCCAGCGCTTTCCGAACCAGCGGTAGATTAAATATTCTTTCATGGACATAAAATATCGGGCTTCTTTGTAAGCTTTGTAACCGGTATCCTTCATCCAGCACAGTTTTAAGAAAGGGGTCATCGGATGAATGGGTGTTCCTGTACGCTGAAATATATCCAATCCATTTGTATTCATTAAATGCTCTGCTTGTTTGCTGCTTCTGCCGTCGGCCCAAATAATCATCGGGGAAATCGGCTCCACCTGTTCATTAAGGCAAATAAGCGAATGCATCGCAGCAGAAAATCCCGCTGCAATGATTTCCTCTTCTTCGGCATTTGCCTGCTGCACAACCCGAATGACAGCATTCATCGCTGCCTGTTCAACTTGCCGCGGATCTTGCTCCGCCCAGCCGGGATGGGGATAATTCGTCTTTACCATCTCTTCAGCTTCCGCAATGAGTTTTCCCGTCGGTTCAAATAGAACTGCTTTTATGCTTGTTGTTCCAAGGTCAAGACCTAGTACTAGTTCTCTTGCCATAAATACCTCTTCCTTTATTTATGCACATTTCTTTAAAAAAGGCTTTAGGGATGGCCCTAAAGCCTTTTAACCGGTGCTTATTCACTAGCCAAACACTTTCGACAAAGATTATATTATAAAATATGTACCTTTTTGTTTACTGCACCTATTATATTGTCATGCTGCCAAAGCCGCCGTCAACCCTTAAGAAAGTTCCGGTAACAAATCCGGAAGCTTTATCCGACGCAAGATATACGGCCGCCCCCTGCAATTCTTCTGGTTCACCGAACCGTGCCATAGGGGTATGTTTCATAATCGAATCAATCCGGTCCTTGTCTAAAATCTTTCTGTTTTGTTCTGCAGGGAAAAATCCTGGAATTATTGCATTTACCCGGATTCCATATGGCGCGAATTCCCTTGCCAAAAATTGGGTAACACTGTTCACTCCCGCTTTCGATGCTGAATAAGTAAATACTCTTGATAAAGGTGTCGTAGAAGAGACGGAAGAAATATTAATAATACTTCCTTTTCTCTTTTGCTCAATCATCTTCTTTGCAAAAATTTGCGTAGAAAAGACTAATCCTTTTAAGTTAACATCCATAATGTCGTCCCATTCTTCCGTATCCAGCTCTAAAAATGGGGTCGAACTATTTTTGCCGGGCGCATTTAAGATAACATCCCAGCCGCCAGCCCATTCTTCAATCTCTTCTGCTGCTTTTTTAACTGTTTCTAAATCGCTTACGTCTGCCTGGAAAGCTTTTGCTTCTCCGCCGGATGCAATAATCTCTTGAGCAACTGCTTCCGCCTTTTCCAAATTCCGGCCGACGATTGCAAGTTTTGCCCCATGGTCAGCCAATCCTTTGGACATGGAAGCTCCCAATGTACTATTGCCTCCAATAGCGACAACGACTTTACCAGTTAAATCAAATAAATTCGACATGTTTCGTCCCCTCTCTTATCGTAAATTTCCTTTTTCATCAAAAGGAAGGTCATATAAATCAGAAATTTGTTCTAAGTTTGGATGTTCTCTCACATAGTCCAGCAGGTTTTCCGAAACTTCGATTTCGCCAATTTGCAGCGTATTTTTAATCCTAACCATTTTTACCTTCGTAAAGTCCAAAATATTACAGGTTTTGATCGCCGCTTGAATTGCCATCTTATCGTTAGGCAACGTTGTGGAAATATGGGTCGGTCCGACAACGGTAGAAGTTAGTCCGTTGGCATAGGTTGCTTCCCGGTCCATTTTGTCCACAAGCCGCTGTGTAGTAAAATCTGCCGTACCTACACCGTTTGCATTTCCTTCCGTTTCCGGTGTTAAATCAAGTACAACCATTTTCGTCACTTCCGGACCGCCGTGGGCATAAGGAGTCGGATACCGGCCGGTAATATTCGGATCCATGCCATCTCCGCTTATATTTTTGCCAATTTCATCAATTACTAACACGTCAATTTGGTCTACAAATATTTTCGGCAGCAGTTTCTTTGCAAGGGCTTGCAAGTCTGGCTCTACTTTTTCAATTTCATTCGCCCGCAGAACTTTCAATTCTGCCACTTTATCAAAAGCGTTTTCAACGGTTGCCACCGCGAAAATAATCGGCATTTTTTCAATTGCCATTTTCGCCATGGCTGGGACATGTTCTGCCATATGTTTAAATCCTAATTGATGGCATGCTTCCGCGCCCTTTTGTTTGCCTAAGCCGATACTGATCATTTTCATAATGCCGCTTTCTACTTTGCCGCGAAAGGCTGTATGAGGCTTCACCCGGTTAATGACAACGATTCCGTCGGCCTCAGAAGCGAGCTTATCGATATAAACAGGCAACCCATTCGGCAATTCGCCGATTTTTATTACGTCCATGGAGGAACGGATTTCTGCTCCAACGCTTTCCTCTGTCACACCAAGATGTTCTAATACCGCTTTTTGCCCCGGGCCGGTTGCTCCGCCATGGCTGCCCATGCTCGGGACGATAAAAGGTTTTGCTCCCAAATCTTTCAGAAAAGAAACCGTTGTTTTTGTAACATCCACCAAACGGTCGATTCCCCGGCTGCCGACAGCAACGGCAATTTCATCCCCTTCTTTTACAAGGTCTTTCACTCTTTGCAGTTCGTGTTGTAACGTACCGACAACATCTTCTAATTTTGTGTCATCAAAGGTCTGTTTTACCTTAGCCATTTTTGGAATAGGAATATCTTTTAACAGCTCATACAAAATACTCACGTCATCGCCTCCTTCGCGTGAAATCCTTTTCATAAAATGGAGAAGCATTATGTATTAACATAGTATATACATAATCATAATCGTTAGTTAATTTGTTTATCCAACAAATTATCAATTTTATCATACCATTTACAGCTTTATATCGTCAAAAAACAGTTAATAGCTGTTGGCAAGCTTATTTTTAAGATTCTTTCATGCTTTTCCCGCGGACAATTTCCCTCCATTGAAGATCTCCCCGCTCCAACGCGTGAATAATCAGTTCAGCAGTACCCATATTCGTCGCAAGGGGAATGGAATATACATCGCACAATCGCATTAGTGCTGAAATATCCGGCTCATGGGGCTGGGCCGTTAAAGGATCTCGGAAAAAAATTACAACATCCATTTTATTTTCTGCAACTAATGCACCAATTTGCTGGTCTCCCCCCAACGGACCGGATTGGAATCGATGTACAGGAAGGCCTGTACTTTCGGATATTCTCTTTCCTGTTGTTCCTGTAGCATACAGTTCGTGCTTTTCTAAACTATACTTATATGCTTCCGCAAATTTGACGATATCATCTTTTTTCTTGTCGTGGGCAATTAAAGCAATTTTCATCGAATCATCCCTTCAGTAAGAAATTTTAAACCGGAATTATGTATATAATTATCATATAAGAAACTTCTTTCAAAAGCCTCTTTTTTTGTTATAATTACTATAAATGCGGTGTGAATTTTTTGTGTCAAGCAAAATGTAATCCCTTACATGAAGGCGATTACAACTGTTTAGTTGCCAAAATGATTTGGTATAGACCAAGTTGTTTGCACGAAACAAAGGGGGAGTTACAACATGGTTACGGGTGATGGTGCATATATAAAAAAAATTAACCGCAGTCTATTATTGCAAAAAATTATTGAAAATGGAATGATATCCAGGGCAGAATTATCTAAACAAACAGGATTAAATAAAGCTACTGTATCCGTCCAAGTGTTAGATTTGCTTAATGAAAAGCTGATTATCGAAACCCAGCAGGAACATAATTCCATCGGCCGCAGACCGATCATCCTTTCCATTAACGGGAAAGCTGGGTATATTTTAGGCATTGACCTTGACTTTCCGTTAATCCAATTTACCGTAACAAATATTGCCGGCAAACCAGTTGAAGTACATCATCTCCACTTAGATACAGACAACTATGAAAAAGTTATAGACATACTTGTACAACATATAAAACAATACGAGGAGAAATATTCCGAAAGTGTCTATGGATTAATTAACGTAGTAATCGGCATCCATGGAACGGTAAATAACAATGAAATGATTAACTTCGTACCAAAATTCAAATGGCATAAAAAGAAAATCAAAGAAGACCTGCTAAAACAGCTGGATATCGATATTCATATTGATAATAACGCTAATTTATCCGCCTTTGCCGAAAAAGTATTTGTCCACCATTATAGCAATAACCTGCTTAATATTATTTTATCTTCGGGAATTGGCGCAGGAATTATAATGGATGGCAAACTGAATAAAGGTTACGACGGCTATGCCGGTGAAATGGGCCACATGATTATTTCGCCTAACGGAAAAAGCTGCTCCTGCGGCAATCATGGCTGTTGGGAAAAATATGCTTCTGAACCGGCTGCGTTAAAGGAATTGCAAATCTTGCTGAATAAAGAACAGCTTACGTATAGTGACGTTCGGCAATTATTGGATAAAAAAGACCCTGTCGTTCTAGAATACTTTAAAGAATTTATCATGTATTTAACGATAGGAATAAATAATATTATTAACATTTATAATCCGGAAATTATTGTCCTTAACAGCGATATGCTGAAGATGTATCCAAATGCGATAAAAGAAATCGAAAGCAATCTTAAATCGAGCGTCAGTCAATATCGGGAAATCGTCTTATCAAAACTCGGAAACAAATCCTGTGTCCTCGGCGCATGCGCCATGGGCATTAAACGATTTTTTGAAATCAAAGAGGTTTATTTGGAGCTGCCCGAATCTTTAATCCAAGCAAAACAAATGGAATATATTTATTAGAAAAAGAACTCCCCTATGTAAAGGTGACTCATCACCAATATATTAGGGAGTTCCATTTATTTTAAAACCATTCCGTATGGAAAGTTCCTTCTTTATCTTTTCTTTCGTACGTATGTGCTCCGAAGTAGTCCCGTTGTGCCTGAATTAAATTAGCTGGCAAGTCTTCGGAACGATAACTGTCATAATAGGCAATTGCACTGGCAAAAGTAGGAACAGCAATTCCATGTTCAATTGCAATTGATACTACTTTTCGCAATGCAGACTGATAATTTTCTACAATTTCTTTAAAATACGGGTCAAGCATTAAATTGGCAAGCTGCGGATCCCGGTCAAATGCCTCTTTAATTTTTTGCAAAAATTGAGCCCGAATAATACATCCGCCGCGCCAAATCATGGCAATATCTCCGTATTTTAAATCCCAGCCATATTCATCCGAAGCTGCGCGCATTTGGGCAAAACCTTGAGCGTAGGAAGTAATTTTACTCATGTATAAAGCTCTGCGAATCGCTTCAATGAGCTCTTTCCGGTCCCCGTCGTATTTCACATTCGTCGGTCCGCTTAATACTTTACTTGCTTTCACCCGTTCGTCTTTCAGACTGGAAATAAAGCGGGCGAAAACACTCTCTGTAATTAACGGAAGTGGAACCCCTAAATCAAGGGCATTTTTACTCGTCCATTTTCCGGTACCCTTTTGCCCAGCCTTGTCCATAATAACTTCAACTAGTGGTTTTCCAGTTTCCTCGTCGACTTTTGTAAAGATATCTGCTGTAATTTCGATCAGGTAGCTGTCCAGTTCACCTTTATTCCATTCGCTGAACACTTCATGGAGTTCCTTCGCATCCATGCCAAGGACGTGTTTCATAATGAAGTATGCTTCTGCAATCAGCTGCATATCGCCATATTCGATCCCGTTATGGACCATTTTTACGAAATGGCCTGCTCCATTTGGTCCGATATACGTTACACATGGTTCACCGTCCACTTTGGCAGATATTGCTTCAAAGATAGGTGCAACTAAATCATACGCTTCCTTTTGTCCGCCCGGCATCAAGGAAGGGCCATTTAATGCTCCTTCTTCTCCGCCGGAAACACCTGTCCCGATAAAATGAATGCCCGATTCATCTAATTTTTGATTGCGGCGCATCGTATCTTCGTACAATGTATTTCCGCCGTCAATTAAAATGTCCCCTTTTTCCAAGTACGGCATGAGGGATTCGATGGTAGCATCGGTTGCCTGGCCGGCTTTCACCATCAGCATAATTTTTCTCGGCTTTTCTAAAGCATTGACAAATTCTTCAATCGTTTTTGCTCCGACAAAGTCTTTACCCTTTGCTTCATTTTGTAAAAAGTCTTCCGTTTTTGCATATGTACGGTTATATACGGCTACCGAATAACCCCGACTTTCCATATTCAAGGCAAGGTTCTTGCCCATAACGGCTAAGCCGATTACACCAATTTGTTGTTTTCCCATAGTCATTTCCTTTCCATTTTCCTTTACTGTTATTTTATAGCAAAAATCGACTTAGATTGCAAAATATCGCTTCGCATTTTCATAACAAATTTTCCGCACATAGGATTGTAACAGCTTCATGTCTTTTGGTGCTTTGCCTTCTTCTACCCATTTCCCAAATAAATTGCACAAGATTCTGCGGAAATATTCATGACGAGGGAAAGAAAGGAAACTTCTGGAATCCGTTAACATGCCGATAAAATTGCTGATTAAGCCAATATTAGCCAACGTCCGCATTTGGTCTTCCATACCGTCGATCGTATCGTTAAACCACCATGCCGTACCAAATTGTACTTTGCCAGGGATTTCATCTGTTTGGAAATTGCCAGCCATTGCCGCCAGCACATTGTTATCTCTTGCATTTAAGCTATAGAGCACTGTCTTTGGCAGCTTGTCATTTACGTCCATCGCATCAAGCAGTCTCGACAGCGGATAAGCTAATAACTGATCGCCAATCGAATCAAAACCTGTATCTGGACCAAGCTTTTTAAACATTCTTGTGCTATTATTCCGCAGCGGGTTAATATGGAGCTGCATGACCCAGCCTTTATCGGCATACATTTCGCCAAGGGCAACTAACGTATACGTCTTAAATTGGTCCACTTCTTTTTCGTTTAATGTTTCACCTTTCAGCCGTTTTTGGAAAATGTTGTCTACTTCATCCTTTGTCGCTTCCTCATAAAACATAACATTGATGCCATGGTCTGAACTGCGGCAGCCATGTTCATCAAAATAATCTACTCTTTCGCTTAATGCTTGCAAGAATGTATCATAATTTTCAATGGAACGATTTGTTGCTTCCTCTAATTTTTCAACCCAGCTGTTAAATTCTTCCTTTTCGATAGCTAAGCCTTTATCCGGACGGAATGATGGGGAAACAGTAATACCAAAATCTTCCTCGGACAATTTTTTATGGGCTTTTAAATCATCGACGGGATCGTCGGTCGTCCCGACAAATTCCACGTTTTTATTTAAAAGTAAAGAACGGGCCGACATTTCCGGACTTGCCAGTTTTTCATTCGCTTCATTCCAAATCTTTGGCGCAGAATCTTCGTTAAGCAATTCGTCAATTTCAAAGTATCGTAACAGTTCAAGATGAGTCCAATGATAAAGCGGGTTGCCTAGCGTGTTAGGCACTGTTTTTGCCCAAGCGAGGAATTTTTCATAATCGTCTTTATTTCCCGTAATATAATCTTCACTAATCCCATTCGCCCGCATTGCTCTCCATTTGTAGTGGTCACCGCCAAGCCAAACTTCAGCAAGGTTAGCGTAATTTTTATTTTCGAGGATCTCATATTGGTTCAAGTGGTTATGGTAATCAATGATTGGCAATTTTTTTGCCGTTTGATGATAAAGTTCTTTCGCTGTCTCGTTATAAAGCAAAAAATCATCTGTGATAAATGTTTTCATTTGCTCTTCCACCTTTCAAATAAATTAGGATGAAGTATCTATCTCGATGCTAATATTTGTTTGCCAAACAAACTATCAACTTCTACTTTTTATACTATATGTAAACGCTTTATAATTCAAGATATTCTCAATAGAAGAACGCATCTTTATGCCAATGGAGGAGAGCAAAAAAAGAAAGCACCCTGAAGGTCTCGTGCCTGCTGACCTTTCGGGTGCATTGATTTATTCGTCTTCTGTTTCCTCCGCATACTGAATGAATTTCTTTAGCTTTTCAGCAACTTTCCAATATACGGTACCTTCTTCAAACTCCCCGTGAGCATTTTTCTTTCCTGCTTTTATTCCGGTAAGCAGCTCAATTCCCTCTTCGATCGTTTTCACCTGATAAATATGAAATTTCCCTTCTTTAACCGCTTCTATAACCTCATCTTTTAGCATGAGATTTTTTACATTTTGATGGGGAATGAGCACCCCTTGTTCTCCGGTAAATCCTCGTGATTTACATAAATCGAAGAACCCTTCAATTTTTTCGTTCACTCCGCCGATAGGCTGAATTTCTCCTTTTTGGTTAACCGAACCGGTAACAGCTAACCCTTGATTTATCGGAATATCGGCAATGCTGGACAGCAAGGCATATAATTCGGTGCTCGATGCACTATCCCCATCAACCCCTCCGTAGGACTGCTCGAAGGCCAAATGGGCAGTTAATGCCAACGGCTGTTCCTGGGCAAACATAGCACCTAAATAACCGGCCAAAATATAGACCCCTTTATTGTGGATATTGCCGCTCATTTTGCTTTCCCGTTCAATGTTGACAATGCCGCTCTGGCCAACGAATGTACTTGCAGTAATGCGGGTCGGTTTTCCGAAACTGTATTCTCCTAGCTGATAGACGGCAAGCCCATTTACTTGACCAACTTTTTCTCCTTCGGTATCAATGAGAATGTCGCCCTCTTCCATGCTTTCTGCCAGTTTTTCTTCGTAAAGGCTGGAACGGTAACGCTTTTCCTCAATGGCTTTTTCAACATGCTTTCCTTCGACAACGGGGTCCCCCATGAGCTGTGCCCACGTATCTGCTTCGTAAATGATTTCGACAATCTGGTTAAACCTTGTAGACAGTTTTTGCTGATGACTTACAATTCTGGCGCTGAACTCCACAATCTTTGCTACAGCTGTTTTGTCAAATACTTTTAATCCGTCCTCCTCGCAGCGGGTATGGATAAAGCTGGCCATCCTAAGGACGTTATCTTCGTTATAATCCATTTCCACGTCAAAATCAGCACGGACTTTAAAAAGTTTCCGGAAATCCTCATCGTAATGGTAGAGCAGCTGATACAGGTCTGCCCCGCCGATTAAAATGACCTTTACATCTAACGGGATGGAATCCGGCCTTAACGTGGCAGCCGCCTGTGTTCCTAATTGTTCACCAATATTTTCAATCCGGATTTGCTGATTTTTCAATGCGCGCTTGAGGGCATCCCAAGCAAAATGGTTGGATAAAACATCCTTTGCCTGAATAATGAGGTAACCGCCATTTGCCTGGTGCAAATAACCAGGCTTAATCTTTGTAAAATCAGTGCTTAACATGCCCATTTTATTCTCGTACTCTACTTTACCGAGCAAATTATAATAAGTCGGATTGTCGGCAAATACGACAGGGGCTCCGCTCGTTTCACTGTGATCGATAAAGAGATTGATAGTGTATTTATGGATAACGTTTTTTCTTTGTATCATCCCCTGAAACAGCTGTTGTTCCTCTTCTTCCTCCTCCTGTTTAAAGTCATCTACATTGGTCAAAATATCCTGTTGTACCGCTCGAAGATACGATAATATTTCACTATTATGCTGATATTTTTCCAGGAGTTCATCCATGTGATAGTCTACGGCAGCAGATGCTACTTTATAATCCAAGTTTTCCAACGTTTTCTTCGTTTCTTGCTCCAAAAGACGAAGTTTTCTTGTAAACTCCATAATCTTTTCCCGAACGATGCGGGATTTTTCTTCAATTTGCTGCTGGGTTTCCGCATCTAACATTTGGTAATCCTCTTCCCTTAGAGGCTTGCCTTGATATACCGGGACACTTAATATGCCTGATCCCGATTGACGGATGACAAAACCATAGCTTTGTGCGATTGCATTCAGCTGTTCAAATACCGATTGGCTTTTTTCCTGAAATCCGCGAATAATAGCAGACCGATCTTTTTGATAGCTTTCTTCCTGAAACACTTTTGGAATGTCTGTTTTTAAATGATTGACAAAGTCTTCCATATCCTGTTTCAGCAATTTGCCGGTCCCTTTAGGAAGCTTGAGTACTTTTGGCTTGGACCGGTCTTCAAAATTGTATACATAGCACCAGTCAAAAAGCTCTGTATCTTTCTGGGCAAATTCTTTTACAATCGATTTTGTATAGCTTGTTTTCCCCGTGCCCGCCAACCCAGCCACATAAATGTTGTAACCGGTTTTATTTACCTTTAAGCCAAAGCTCATTGCAGCCCGTCCCCGATCTTGGCCGACGATGCCTTTTAAAGCTGGAACTTCTTCTGTTGTTTGAAAAGGAAGCTTCTCCGGATCGATAAATCGTTTCAATTTTTCTGCCGGCACTTCCGCATACTTTTTAATATCCTTATCTGTTTTCACAACCATCTTCCGATTCTCCTCAACAAAAATTTTCTATCTATTTTAAGCATATCGAACCGCATCCAGCGGAGCAACGCTAATGTTCCCTTTTATTAACAAAAATTGGTACAGTGTGAGAGAAATTTATACTTGCATATACTGACAATCATTATGTATTCTATAAAATTGCAGTTTATTAGTTTGTTTGATAAACAAACTAAATGCAAAGAAAAGAAAGCGCAACCACGTTGTTGAAAGCCTTTTCCCATCATATTACATTTAGGAGGAACACTTATGGATTGGATAATAAATAACATGCCGGTGATTTCCTTAGTCCTCGGTGTGGCATTGCTGTTATTTTTGAATATGAAATGCAAACTTAATAGTTTTATTGCCTTACTGTTATCTGCCATATTCGTCGGAATATTAAATGGCATGCAATTAACCGATACTTTGGCAACAGTTAAGGCAGGATTTGGCAGTACGTTAGGAAGCCTGGCATTAATAATCGGGTTTGGTGCTATACTCGGTAAACTTATGGTAGATTCTGGTGCTGCTCAGCGGATTTCTTCCACCCTACTAGATAAATTTGGTGTTAAAAAAGTTGAATGGGCATTAATTATTATCGGTGCTGTCTTTGGAATTTCTGTATTTCATGAAGTTGCCTTTATGATTTTGGCTCCATTGGTAATCAGCATTGCGAAAGAAGCAAAAGTGCCTTATATGCGTCTTGGTATAACCATGGTTGCAGCAACAACACTTTCTCATAGTCTTTTCCCGCCTCAGCCAGGGCCAACTGCACTTGTGGATGCTTACGGTGCAGATATGGGAATGGTTTATATTTTCGGTGTCGTCGTGTTTATTCCTGCCGTTCTTGCTGCCGGAATTATCTTGCCGCGGCTGCCGGAATCATCTTGCCGCGGCTATTGAAAAACTTAGATCGCCCGTTGCCGCCATTGATGAAACAACCGAAAGAATTTACAGATGAAGAAATGCCTAACTTTGGCATCAGTTTGCTTGTACCTTTAATTCCTGCCATTATGATTACGAGTGCGACAATTATAAATTTATTTATAGAAGAAGGGTCTTCAGTCTACAATGTTGTAAACTTCTTTGGAAGTGCGGAAGTCAGTTTATTAATTGCAGTTATTATTGGTATCTTTGTATTTGGACTGCGTGTTGGCAGAAATATGACTCAAGTGATGGATACATTTTCTGATGCAATTAAAGGAATTGCCATGATTATTTTCATCGTAGGGGCCGGTGGTGCTTTTAAGGAGATCATTCTAGAAGCTGGTGTCGGCGATTATATTGCCACCTTAATGCAAAATAGCAGCTGGAATCCTTTAATTATGGCTTGGCTCATTACGGTACTTATCCGTATTGCTACAGGAACAGGAGTCGTATCTGCCATTACCGCAGCAGGTATTGTTGGTCCGCTTATTCCTACCTTTGATGTTAATCCGGTATTAATGGTATTGGCAACAGCAGCAGGTAGTAATACGATTACCCACGTTAATGATGCTTCCTTCTGGCTATTAAAGAGTACTTTAACTTATCAATTAAAGATACTTTTAAAACTTGGGGGTATGTGTCAAGTTTTTCTCGATGTTGTTTTTATCATGCTATTTCCAGCACTCTATTTTTGTACACTTTTTTCGGCTACCGCGCTGTCGCTTGCTGGCCTCGACGTTTTTGTCACGTTCTAAAAAACAAGAACCTGACAAAAACGTCGAGGTAGTATTAATGAAAACTCTTCATCAGGTTTCCTATGGCTGATGAATGGGCGGTATATAAGCTTATAGAACCTTGCTTTGCCCCTATCGATGGACGAGTAGGCTGACGTAGGAGTTCTGCTAGTCGTACCACCTGTTTCACATGACGCTGCTTGCGCTTACTTCGCTTTTGATGCTCCAGGTAAACCTCACGTAATGTCCTATTTAAAATACCTTGGATAATCTTCACCATACCCTCTGCACCTTCTTTACTCCAATGCATTCCCCGTTTCTTCATACGGAAGGAAATGTGCCGTTGATTGGATTCCATAGCGCCTAGACTTCGGGCATCTTCAGGAGGATTTTCTACCTTTTCTCTCCAATCAAAAATCCGTTCCCAATTATGGGTAATATACGTACAAAACCCCTCTAGCTTTTCTATCTTTTTCTCGTCCTCTAGCGTACTTTCATAGGTGTCCACCCAAAGCTTGAAATTATCTAAATGATGCTCTTTGATGGCTTTTTTCACGCCATCTTTATACTCGTTTTTCCCTCCACCAAATGCACGATTGAGAGCTTGGGAAATGTGGTATGGATCTAGTTGATTGAGCACGGAATACTTCGATTGGGAAAATGCCTCCTGGAACTTCTCGGCGGTATATCCTGCACCACCATCACTATTACTAACGATTTGTGTGTCCTCTAAAGAATAGTGATGAGCTGTAAAAGCTTGAACCTCTTTCCAAAATCCCTCTGTAGCTTGCGTCGTCATGATTACTTTTGGGTTCCTTAAAGATACACGTTTCCCATTCTTATCCCATCCTTCATGGATAATGGCATGATGAACCTCATGACTTTTCTTCTTTTCTGTGCCACGTACAAATACACCATCTGCCTCTGCATATAAAAAGTCTACTTTTTTCCCTTCAGGTAGAGAGGCGGCTTCTTCCAGTTCCGAAACCATTTCTTCATCCGCCTGTGCTTGTGCTTCTCCAACACGCCTTACAACACTTCCTACGGTGGTATGACTAAGATGAACAGCTGTCCACTCCTTCAAGACACGTGCGACTTCGCGGTAGTCCGTTTCACTTGCCATTTCCGCTACCTTCACTTCCACTAATGGGCTATGACGTTGATGCTTTCGTAGTCCTAACCACTCATCAAAAGGATGCCGACAATTTCCCTTTCCATCTCGCATGGATGTATGTCGGAAAGTGACACTTCCAAAGGTAAACTGAACGGTTTTTTCGTCAGCTCTTATGACGGTCCAACCCTCTTCTTGTTTTTGTATCTTAATCACTTGATCCAACTGAGTAAATACATCCCCCAACAACGACGCAAACATTTCATACATATACGTTCTAACACTTTCTTCTAGTTCAATTAAGTTATCGGTTCGCTTTATTATTTCATATATTTTTGATATAATTTTTTCCATGAGAAGGCCTCTTTCTAAATGTATTTGCCCGTCAAAGCATACATTTATGATAGAGTGCTTTCTCTTTTTTTACCAGAATTTAGCTTAAATACCCCTCGAGAAATATTTTACACATAGAACTTGGGGTCTGCTCCTATTAACGACTTCCCTCGTGGGAATTGGTGTAGTATTAACTCTTGATATCTTTATGTAATAACAAAAAGACCTGTGCAAAATAGAGCACAGGTCTTTTTTAGGTGCCTGTCACCAGTGGTTATGTTCTGTCCCAAAAGCGCTGTTGAGCAATAGCGTTCACGAAGTCTTTCGCGAAATTTGGATTATTTGCAGCAAATACAACGCCTGATAAATTATTGCTTTTCGATGGCTGGAAATAAGCCTGGCCCGTAGTGGCGACGCCGATCGGCTTATAATACTTATAGGCTGTCTGAATAAAGTACGTCATATCCCCATTGAATTTTGCTTTATTTCTGGCTGTTCCTCCGACAACGTATAAAGAATCATACAGATATGGACTTCCGGTAATAAATGTCTGATCTACCTTTATTCTCGTGCCATCATTTCCCGTAACCGGCTTCAGTGTCTCACTTACGATAACAGTAAATATACCATTCTGTTCTAAAGCAGCTAATACACTTTTAACCTCATTTCCATCAAAACCATCACTGATAAGCACTCCTACTTTTAAGGTGGCGGCGTAACGCGGCGTGTTTGCCTGACTGAGGGATGCGTAGCTGGTCGATACGGGGACATGGGTACCGCTTGGGCGGTTAACACCAATATTATCCGCCACAATGTATGCTAATTGCTGATCTACATTAACCAGTAAATTTACATTTTGCTGACGGACGGATTCACTTTTTACCTTGCCAAGCTGATAGCTGAACCCTTCAATCGTTTGCTGCTTCTCTACCGGTGTCAGGCTGTTCCAAAATATCCTTACTTGGGAAAAGAAGTCATTAAAAGATTCACTGCGGCCGCGAATCACATGTCCTTCGACCCGTTTCGGATAATGTTCATATCCGCCCTGCTCTGGCGGTGTTGTATAAGGTGTATTATCCGCTAAAGAATTATTGCGATAGTTTACTTGATCCACATCAATTCTGTATCTCATAAAACCTCTTCGAGTATTGTTATGAAAAGGGCATAGCGGACGGTTTACAGGAAGTTCATCATAATTGGCACTGCCTAGCCGATGGTGCTGTGTATCACGATAGGCGAACAATCTTCCCTGAAGAACAGGGTCATTGGAAAATCCAATTCCAGGTACAACATTAGCCGGGTTAAAAGCTGCTTGTTCCAACTCGGCGAATTCATTATCTACATTTCTATTTAACGTCATCTTCCCGATAGGCTGTACAGGAACGAGCTCCTCCGGCCAGAATTTTGCAGGGTCAAGGATATCAAAGTCGAATTTGAATTCATCTTCCATGGCAATTAGCTGAACGCCTAATTCATACTCCGGGCAATATCCTCGGTCAATGGCTTCCCGCAAATCCTTCCGGTGAAAATCCGGGTCGATTCCCCCCAGCTTTATCGCCTCATCCTGCAATAAGGAATGCACGCCAAGGAGTGGCTTCCAGACAAAGCGGACAAAGGTGGCAATGCCTTCTTTATTAATAAATAAATAAGTATTTATCGACCAGGACTCCATCATACGGTAGCTTCTTAAAATGCCCCGCGGAGACATAATCCATGTCACCATATGAAGCGATTCTGGATTATTGGCTACAAAGTCCCAAAACCGGTCATGAGCGCCTGTTCCCGTTGGTATTCCCTCATCCTGCTTATTTTGATAAGCGTGGATGACGTCCGGGAATTTCATCGGGTCTTGTATAATCAATACCGGCATTGCGATGGTGGTCAGATCGTAATTCCCTTCTTCTGTATAGAATTTCACTCCTTTACAGCGCAAATCCCTCGCTGTATCATACGATCCTTTAGGCCCTTGTACGGTAGAAAAGCGAACAAGCACCGGCGTCTTTTTCCCGGCTTCCTGCAAGAAGCCAGCTCTTGTCACATGGCTCATGGACTGATAACATTCAAACACGCCGTGGGCGCCATATCCCCGTGCATGTACGACCCTTTCCGGTATCTCTTCCCGGTTAAAGTGGCCCATTTTCTCCAGGAAATAGAAATCTTCAGTTAACCCAGGCCCTCGTACCCCTGCCTTTAAAATTTCACTGTCATTGGAAACTTTAAGATTTTGTTTCGTCGTCAAAGGCTTTCCTGTATTTTTTACCCTAAACTGATCAAGCTGCTCCTGTTTAGGATTTTGGTAATGAGAGTTTTGGTCTCTTGATGACTTCTCGTCCATGTAATCACCCATCCTAAATTTTATTTTTTAACTTACTTTTATATTCTTATGTCATGATTTGGAATTTATAACAAATTTCCCAACAAGAAGAATACATGGATGGGTGCTCTTAATTTCACTTCACAAAAAACCTCCTCCCGATATCGCCGGGAAGAGGTTCTTACTGTTTGTATAAAGCAGATTAACGCTTGGAGAACTGAGGTGCACGACGAGCGCCTTTAAGACCGTATTTCTTACGTTCTTTCATGCGTGCATCGCGAGTTAAGAATCCTTCACGTTTTAATACTGCACGGTATTCTGGATCTGCTTCCAGCAATGCCCGGGCAATTCCGTGACGGATTGCTCCAGCTTGGCCAGTGAAGCCGCCACCGTGAACATTTACTAATACATCGTATGTTCCTTGTGTTTCCGTAGCAACTAATGGCTGGTTAATAATTAAAATTTGTGTTTCGTAAGGAAAATATTCCTTTGCATCACGACCGTTAATAGTAATATTTCCTGTACCTGGTACTAAACGTACACGAGCGGTAGATTTTTTACGACGACCAGTTCCGTAGTATTGTACTTGTGCCAAGATTTATTCCCTCCCTTTATTACCCGCGAAGCTCATAGACTTCTGGTTTTTGTGCTTGATGATTATGTTCTGGGCCTCTAAAAACATGCAGTTTTTTCGCCATTTTACGACCTAAAGGACCTTTTGGAAGCATACCTTTAATGGTTCTTTCCAGCATTTCCTCAGGATATTTCGTACGCATTTCGTTAGCCGTACGTACACGTAAACCACCTGGATGTTGGGAGTGGTTATAATATTTTTTGTCGTTTAATTTGTTTCCGGTTAATACAACTTTTTCAGCGTTAACAATAATTACATGATCTCCAGTATCAACGTGTGGAGTGTAAGTCGGTTTATGCTTTCCGCGAAGGATTGCAGCAACTTCACTTGCAAGACGGCCTAAACGTTTGCCTTCTGCATCCACAACATACCATTTACGTTCAACATTTTCGTTATTTGCCATGAACGTTGTGCGCATTTTGTTTCCCTCCAAATTATCCATTCATTTTCATTCTTATTTCAACATGATTAAGTTTCCGGGGCTAATCATGGTTTTTCTAAGAGTAAAATGCCATAAATCATAATATACCATATTACACCCTAATGTCAAGTTCTGTCACGATTTTTCATAGATTACTTTCCACAAATACAGCCCTTGCGGAGGCATGGTTTTCCCGATATTGCCGCGGTCTTTTTTTGCTATCATCGTTCGTATCTCTTCCGGTTCTGCCTTCCCTTGTCCGATATCGAGCAGGGTTCCGACAAGGATGCGGACCATATTGTATAAAAAGCCGCTCCCGCGAACAATAAATACTGCAGAATCCCCATTTTTACGAAAGGATACTTCATACAGCGTTCTCACTTTAGAACCTTTAACTGTCGCTTTTTTTGAGGAAAATGCAGTAAAATCATGGGTTCCTTCAAAAATGCGGCATGCTTCATTGATCCTTTCCCAATCCAGTTCATAAGGAAAATGATACTCGTAGTTCCGCTTAAAGACATCCGCTTCTGATCCAGTATGAAGGAAATATCGGTATTCCTTCTCTGCCGCGCTGAATCGGGCATGAAAGTCGTCGGAAACGGATTCTGCCTCATTTATATAAATGTCTTCAGGAAGCTGGGCATTCAGCGCCTTTTTCCAAGCAGCAGGGGGCAAGTGAAGGGGTGAATCAAAATGAATTACCTGCCCCTTCGCATGGACCCCTGCATCGGTTCTTCCTGAGCCGGTAACGCGGACTTCAGCACCGCCGTGCATGCGGGACAGCACTTTCTCCAATTCTCCCTGTACCGTCCGTTTATTCGGCTGCTTTTGAAATCCGTAAAACAAAGTACCGTCATAACTCATCGTACATTTCCATCTCTTCATTGCATCGGTACCTTCCTAACCGTAGGATCTTGTGGCAAAGACGATTGCTGCAACGATAATAAAAAATATATAAATGCCGATATCGATTTTCTCAATTCGTAATTCCCTTAGTTTTGACCTGCCTTCTCCACCGCGATAACCGCGGGCTTCCATCGCCATGGCCAGCTCTTCTGCCCGTTTAAACGCACTGACAAAGAGTGGAACAAGCAGGGGAACGATCGCTTTAATTCTTTCTTTTAAGGGGCCAGTCCGATAGTCGACTCCCCGGGATGCCTGGGCACGGGAAATCTTTTCTGTTTCCTGCATTAATGTTGGTATGAACCGTAACGAAATCGACATCATCAGTGCCAATTCATGTACTGGAAATTTCACTTTTTTCAGTGGAGCCAACATTTCCTCTACCGCGTCGGTAATTTCAATCGGCGTTGTCGTTAGCGTTAATAGAGAGGTTACGAGAATGAGCAAGAAAAAGCGAATGGATATCGCAATTCCTTGCAGGATGCCGCCGGAATAAAATTCAAATATCCAAAAGTCGACAACCTTTGTTCCCTCTTTTGTTATAAATAAATGGAGCAGAAATGTAAAAATAATTAGAAACCAGACCGGGGTTAAACCTTTTAATATAAACCGAATCGGCACTTTCGAAGAAAACATGCTTAATAAAGCAAAAATAATTAACGTGCTGTAACTCCATAGGTTATTGGCAAAAAAAACAATGACGACAAAAAAGAAGATAACGGTAATTTTCGTCCGCGGATCTAGCCGGTGGATGACCGAATCCCCTGGGACGTACTGTCCGATAATCATCAAGTTGTTCATCACCCGACCCCCCTTAACTGTTCTGCAATGTGCTGCGCCAGCTGGGAAATCGATTGATTATGAAAAGGAATCTTCGTTTGAAATTTCTCTTCGAAGGAAGCGATGAATTCAACGATTTCCGGTACATCCAGTCCGACCTGATGTAGGGCTTCTTTTTGTATGAAAATATCCTCTGGCTTTCCTTCCATATACTTTTTGCCTTTATTTAATATGATGACATAATCTGCGTATTTCAAAGCATCTTCCATACTGTGGGTAACAAGGACAGTCGTTAAGTTTTCACTATGGTGCAAGTGATAAAACATTTCCATAATTTCCTTCTGTCCTCTAGGGTCCAGCCCGGCTGTTGGTTCGTCCAGGACGATTACTTCCGGCTTTGTCGCCAGAACACCTGCAATGGCGACCCGCCGCATCTGTCCTCCACTTAAGTCAAAGGGGGAACGGGCCAGCAAACTTTCTGACAGGCCTACAGCAGGGAGAACCTCGCGGATTCTGCTTTCAATTTCTTCTTCAGAAACGCCAAAGTTTTTTGGCCCGAAAGCAATATCCTTCCTGACGGATTCTTCAAATAATTGATGTTCCGGATATTGAAAAACAACGCCGACACGGCTGCGTAATTCCATCAAATTTTCCGGTTTTTTATCTTTTGTAAGCGTAAATTCACCGATGCGAATTTCCCCTTCTGTCGGCAGAGAAAGGCCGTTTAAATGGCTGATTAAGGTCGACTTCCCGGAACCGGTATGGCCGATGACCGCCACAAATGAACCAGAGGGAATGAATAGAGATATATCTTTTAAGGCGATATGCTCAAATGGGCTGCGAGGCTGGTATATGTGGGTTACATTTTTGAATATAATGTCCATAAGTCCTCCAATAGCTCCTCACCATATAAAGGTTCTCGCTGTAATGCAATTCCATTTTTTTGCAGTTCGGCTGCCAATGCAGTAATAAAAGGCACATCCAAGCCGATTTTTTGCAGCTCATCCTTTTTTGAAAATATCTCCCTTGGTAGCCCTTCATCCCATATTTCGCCTTCATTCATAACAATTACCCGATCCGCCTGGACAACTTCATGCAGGTCATGGGTTATCGTAATAAGTGCCAGTTCCTTGCTTTGCTGCAAGTTTGCTACCGTATGCATGATTTCTTCTCTTCCCCTTGGATCCAGCATGGCCGTTGCTTCATCTAATATAAGCACCTCTGGAGAAACGGCAAGTACGCTGGCAATGGCAACCCGCTGTTTTTGCCCTCCGGATAAGCGATGGGGCTCTGTAAGGCGGTATTCTCCCATGCCAACGGCTTGCAACGTCTCGTCAATTCTTTTTTCCATTTCTTCCCTTGGAATACCCCGATTTTCCATGCCAAAAGCAACATCGTCCTGTACCGTAGCTCCGACAAACTGGTTGTCCGGGTTTTGGAAAACCATACCGACTTCTTTCCTGATATCCCATACCGTTTCTTCATTAATCGGCTTGCCGTTAATGGCAATTTCTCCTTTTTGGGGAAAGAGCAGGCCGTTTAACAATTTCGCAATCGTTGATTTTCCAGAGCCGTTATGCCCGATAATCGCTACCCATTCATTTTTGTGAATTTCAAATGAGACGTTTTTCAATACCCATGGCTGATTTTCATCATAGCGAAATGAAACATTCTGAAAGCTGATAACTGGTTTCGCCAAATTTTCTCTCCCCCTATACTCTGCTCTTCTTTCCCTCCAGCTCGTCTCATCAATTATCCTCAAAGCTTCCCGCAACAGGAAGGGTGTCAGTTTTTCTTTTTATCCCGAGACTTTCCTTGATGGCAGGATCTAAACTACACAAAAGAGTTATTTATCCTTCCCGCCAAGAAGGAAAAAAGCAGCTTCTCATGAATTGTCGGTACAAAAAAAGGGCTTGGATCCACCTCGAAAGAGATCTGAGTCCTGCCCTTGCCGTAAGACGTTTCATTAAACTAATTCAATGATTGCCATTTTCGCTCCATCACCTTGGCGTTCACCTAGTTTAAGAACACGGGTGTATCCACCTTGTCTGTCTTCGTAACGTTTGGCAATGTCATCAAAAAGTTTTTGAACGACATTGTTGTCTTCTCCTGCTTCTTTATTGTAAAGAAATGCAGCAGCTTGACGACGTGCATGTAAATCGCCGCGTTTTCCTAAAGTAATCATTTTTTCAACGACTGACTTTAATTCTTTTGCCTTTGCTTCAGTTGTTTCCAAACGTTCATAGATGATTAAATCAGAAGCAAGGTTGCGAAGAAGTGCCATACGGGCATCAGTTGTACGTCCTAGTTTTCTAGTCATGGACTTTCCCTCCCTTTCTATGACTCCTTATGGAATCAGTCATCTTGGCGTAAACTTAGTCCAAGTTCCGCTAATTTCGATTTAACTTCTTCTAATGATTTCCGTCCTAAGTTAACAGTTCTTGTACCGTATTAATTCCTGCCCGCTTCAGACAGTTGTAAGACCTTACCGATAAATCCAGTTCTTCAATCGTCATTTCCATTACTTTTTCTTTTTGATCTTCTTCTTTTTCTACCATGATTTCTGCATTTTGAGCTTCATCGGTAAGATTAACGAAAATATTAAAATGTTCCGTTATAATTTTTGCGCCTAAAGAAATAGCTTCTTCTGGCCGAATACTGCCATTTGTCGTAATATCCAATGTCAATTTGTCAAAATCTGTACTTTGACCGACACGGGTGTTTTCCACTTGGTAAGTTACTCGTGAAACCGGGGTAAAGATGGAATCGACTGGAATCACGCCGATTGGCTGGTCATCCCGTTTGTTTTCCTCTGCCGGGCGATACCCCCGTCCCCGTTCTGCTGTGATTTTCATGTGTAAGCTTCCCCGTTCATTTAATGTTGCAATATGGAGGTCCGGATTAAGAACTTCCACATCGCTGTCATACATTAAATCAGCAGCAGTCACGATTCCTTCTCCTTGTACATCTAACTCTAAGGTTTTCGTTTCATCCGAATAGATTTTTAATGCCAGCTTTTTAAGATTGAGCACAATCTGCGTGACATCTTCGACGACACCGTCAATGGTTGAAAACTCATGTAGTGCTCCATCAATCTGAACGGATGTAACAGCAGCACCTGGAAGTGAGGATAGTAACATACGACGCAAGGAGTTTCCTAAAGTGGTACCATAACCACGTTCCAGCGGTTCAACTACAAATCTGGCAAATGTAGCATCATCACTGATCTCAACTGTTTCAATCCTTGGCTTTTCAATTTCGATCATCTAATTAAAACCCTCCTTTAAAACGTCGAAACCCCGGCTAGACTCATTGTCTAACCGAAATTCCTCGGGCAAGCAGTAGGTGGATTGATACTGCCTTATCCATACGTACAGTTTCTCTTGAGCTGTGAGCGGTGAATCAAATCACACTGCTTTTTAGGCCATCATAACCCATTATAGACAGGGCAACAAAATCTATACGTTAATTATACACGACGACGTTTTGGCGGGCGGCAGCCATTATGCGGAACCGGTGTAACGTCTACAATTGCCGTAACTTCCAATCCAGCTGCCTGTAAGGAACGGATAGCTGCTTCACGCCCAGCTCCTGGTCCTTTTACAGTTACTTCCAAGGTTTTCATTCCGTTTTCAATTGCCGACTTAGCCGCTGTTTCGGCAGCCATTTGTGCAGCATAAGGTGTTGATTTACGGGAACCTTTAAATCCTAATGCACCTGCTGAGCTCCAGCCGATTGCATTACCTTGTTTGTCAGTAATAGTAACAATTGTATTATTGAATGTAGAACGGATGTGTGCTACTCCAGATTCTATATTCTTTTTCACGCGACGTTTCCGTGTGTTAGTTTTACGAGCCATGAATAAACCTCCTTTACCTTATTATTTTTTCTTGTTCGCCATTGTTTTCCGTGGGCCTTTGCGAGTGCGGGAATTATTTTTCGTGTTTTGTCCACGAACCGGAAGTCCTCTACGGTGACGCAATCCTCGGTAACAACCAATTTCCATCAGACGTTTGATGTTTAAGGATACTTCACGACGAAGGTCTCCTTCAATCGTATATTTGTCCACTTCTTTACGGATTCTTCCTAGTTCATCTTCGGTTAAATCACGTACACGGGTGTCTTCGGATACACCAGCATCTTTTAGGATCTTTTGGGCGGTTTTCTTTCCGATTCCGTAAATGTATGTTAATGAAATGACTACACGTTTATCACGCGGAATGTCAATACCAGCAATACGTGCCATTCGCTGCACCTCCTTGATTAGCCTTGTTTTTGTTTATGCTTAGGGTTTTCACAAATAACCATCACTTTACCTTTACGCTTAATAACTTTACATTTTTCGCATATCGGTTTAACAGATGCTCTTACCTTCATCAGTTTACCTCCTTTTATATCGGAGCTTATTTATAACGGTACGTAATTCGTCCTCTAGTTAAATCATATGGAGATAGTTCTACCGTTACTTTGTCGCCGGGCAAAATACGAATATAATGCATCCGGATTTTCCCGGAAACATGGGCCAAAACGGTATGGCCGTTCTCCAACTCGACGTTAAACATTGCATTCGGCAATGTTTCGGTAACAGTTCCTTCCACTTCAATAACATCATCTTTCGCCATCGTGTAGATCTCCCTTCCTATAATCAGTCACAATCTCACCCGCAAATTTAGATATCGCAAATCTCAATTTCCCATTTGTGACACGACCAGTTTCTAGAAGGCTGTTTTGGACTTCTGGGGAAATGTAGTTTGTAAGTTCGACATGCTGAATATTTTTCTTCTTTGGTTTGTTCATTTTACGCTTTTCCCCGTCTGCCAGCAAGACAAACCGATCATCGATCATTCCAACGATAATCATGTATTGTCCTGCTTCCCGTCCTTGCAAAACACGAACAACTTGACCTAATAGCGGAATCTGTTCACCTTCGTTCAACAAGATCACCTGCACTATAGGCATTATTTCACATGAAAATGTCTTTCTGTGTCACTGAGCCCAACAGCAATACATGAGTTTTCTCGCATTACTATATTTACATTATTCCGCTAAATCGCTGCGCGAAACATCGTGATAGAGATTTTTTTTAATTCTCTAGCACTTTTTCGATGTCTTGGAAAACCTTGTCAATGTCCTGGTCACCATTTACCTTTACAAGATATCCTTTTTCTTCATAGAAATCAAGCAATGGTTTTGTTTGCTCCAAATTTACAGATAAACGGTTTTTTACCGTTTCCGGTTTATCATCGTCCCGTTGGATTAATGCTGACCCATCTTTATCACAAATACCTTCTTGTTTTGGAGGGTTGAACAAGACGTGGTAAGCCGTTTTGCATGTAGGGCAAATTCTGCGACCTGTTAAACGCTCCATCAATTTTTCTTCCGGCACGTCAACATGTAAAACATGATCAAGGCTTACACCTAAATCATCCAGTATGGCATCCAGGCTTTTTGCCTGATCCAACGTTCTTGGGAAACCATCTAACAGAAAGCCTTTTTTGCAATCCTCTTTCCCTAACCGTTCTTTTACAATGCCAACGGTAACTTCATCAGGTACAAGCTGTCCTTGATCCATGTATTGTTTAGCTTTTTTACCGAGTTCTGTTCCTTCTTGGATGGCAGATCGGAACATATCCCCTGTTGAAATATGGGGGATATTATATTTGCTTTTAATCTTTTCTGCTTGCGTACCTTTACCTGCACCAGGTAATCCCATTAAAATTAAATTCATTATTTCCCCTCGCTTCCATTGGCAGCAGGAAATTATTTAATAAACCCTTTATAGTGCCGTTTTACAAGCTGGCCTTCCAGCTGTTTCATTGTTTGCAGTGCCACACCAACTACGATGATTAAACTAGTACCGCCGATTTGAACTGCAGTAGGCAAATTTGCTAGACCGCCCAATATAATCGGTAAAATTGTAACAACTGCCAGGAAAATCGAGCCGACAAAGGTTAATCGGTTGATTACCCGGCTCAAATACGTCTCTGTGTTTTTACCAGGCCGTATTCCCGGAATATAACCGCCTTGTCTTTGCAAGTTTTCCGCCATTTGTTCCGGGTTCACCTGCACGTAAGTATAAAAGTACGTGAAAGCGATAATCATTGCTACATAAAGGGCCATACCGACAGGTTGAGTATAGTCAAAAACACGTTCAATTGTCGATGCCACCCCGCCCTCAAAAAAGCTGGCCACCGTGCTTGGTGCCATCATAAATGCTACAGCAAAAATTACCGGAATAACCCCTGCAGCATTCACTTTCAAAGGAAGGTGGGTGGATTGTCCTCCTACCGGTGAACGGTTCACTAGTTTTTTAGCATATTGAATTGGAATTTTCCGCAACGCCTGGTTGACATAAATAACTCCGACCGTAACTGCCAGCGCAACTAAAACAATGAGCAATACGATGACGATGTTGATAAACAACTCATCCCCAGGGTTTAGGAAATACTGACTGTACAGCTGCATTGCACCGTTAGGGATTGCCGCCACAATACCGGCGAAAATCAAAATGGAAATTCCATTACCGACGCCGTGGGCTGTAATCTGTTCACCGAGCCACATTAGAAAGGCAGTACCTGCAGTCAGCACAATTGCAATTACAAGAAACTTCCCAAAGCTAGGATTTTCAATTAACAATCCGCCTGCGAGAGCATTAAATCCAATGGACATTGCAATCGCTTGGATAAATGCTAACACAACCGTAAAATAGCGCGTAAACTGTGCCAGTTTTTTTCGGCCCATTTCTCCCTGTTTTCTCCATTCCGCAAATTTAGGTACAACATCCATCTGCAAAAGCTGCACAATAATGGATGCTGTAATGTAAGGCATAATTCCCATTGCAAAAATAGAGAAGTTTTGCAACGCACCGCCGCCAAACGTATTTAGAAATCCAAACACATTTTGCTGGTTCATAAAGTCGATTGCGTCTTTATTCGTAAATGGAACCGGGATGAATGTTCCAATCCGGAAAACGATCAGCATTAATAGCGTAAAAAGAATCTTTTTCCGGATATCAGCAACGCGCCAAAAATTGGACAGTGTGCGAAACATTAGATCACCTCTGCTTTACCGCCCGCTGCTTCAATTGCTTCTTTGGCAGAAGCAGAGAACTTATGAGCTTTTACTGTTAGTTTCTTTTCAATTGCTCCATTGCCGAGTACTTTAATACCCGCATTTAACTTCGAAACAACGCCTTCTTCAAGTAATAGCTCTGGTGTCACTTCCGTACCGTCTTCAAACCGATTCAGCTTATCTAAATTAACGATAGCATATTCTTTACGGTTAATATTTGTAAACCCACGTTTTGGCAAACGTTGGAACAATGGCATTTGTCCGCCTTCAAAGCCTGGACGCACACCTCCGCCAGAACGTGCTTTTTGCCCTTTATGACCTCTTCCAGCTGTTTTGCCGTTTCCTGAAGAAGGTCCGCGGCCAACACGATTACGGTTTTTTCTCGTTCCTTCTGCTGCTTTTAATTCATGAAGTTTCAAGCTTGGCACCTCCTCTATTTCAATAGTAACTCTTACACTTCTTTAACCGTTACAAGATGAGATACTCGGTTTATCATACCGCGTACTGCCGGAGTATCTTCAAGAACCACGGATTGTCGGATTTTCTTTAATCCTAGTGCTTCTACAGTTTTCACCTGTTTTTCTTTTCTGCCAATAACACTCCGAGTGAGGGTGATCTCTAATTTTTTAGACATGTTATTTCCCTCCTTATTATCCTAACAGTTCTTCTACAGACTTTCCACGCAATTTAGCAACGTCTTCAGCGCGTTTCAGCTGTGTTAAGCCGTCGATTGTCGCGCGGATAACATTGATTGGTGTATTAGAACCTAAGGATTTTGTAAGAATATCACCTACGCCAGCTAATTCCAATACCGCACGGACAGATCCGCCGGAAATAACTCCAGTACCTTCTGCGGCTGGCTTCATTAGAACCCGGCCAGAACCGAAGCGGCCAATAACCTCGTGAGGAATTGTTGTTCCTACAATCGGTACTGTAATTAGATTTTTCTTCGCGTTATCTACAGCCTTTTTAATCGCTTCTGGTACTTCTTGTGCTTTGCCAGTACCAAAACCAACGTGACCATTCCTGTCTCCGACGACAACGATTGCTGCAAAACGCATGCGGCGTCCACCCTTAACAACTTTAGATACCCGGTTTACCGCAACAACACGTTCTTCTAGGTCTAATTTATTTGGATCGATCATATTCATTTAGGATTTCCCTCCTTTGTTTTTTAAAATTCAAGCCCTGCCTCGCGAGCGGCTTCCGCTAGAGCTTGCACTCGGCCGTGATAAAGGTATCCTCCGCGATCAAATACAACTGATTTATATCCTTTATCCTGTGCTCGTTTTGCGATTAATTCTCCGACTTTCTTTGCAGCTTCCACGTTGCTTGTAGCATCCAGATTTAACTCCTTGTCAACAGTAGAAGCACTGACTAGAGTTTTACCAGCCGCATCATCAATCAATTGGGCGTATATATGTTTGTTGGAACGAAAAACGTTTAAACGCGGGCGTTCCGCAGTTCCATGTACCTGTTTGCGTACGCGGTAATGTCTTCTTTTACGAACTGCATTTCTATCAGGTTTTGTGATCATTCCCAGGTCACTCCTTTCTGCCTAACTTTTCCTACTTAGCGGTTTTACCTTCCTTGCGGCGTACATGTTCGCCAACATAGCGAATTCCTTTACCTTTATACGGCTCTGGCGGTCTAATCGCGCGAATATTCGCTGCAACAGCACCAACTAATTGCTTATCGATACCTTTAACGATAATTTGTGTGTTTTTTGGCACGTCAATTTCAATACCGTCGATTTGGTCAATTTCAACAGGATGGGAATATCCTGCATTAACAACTAATTTGTTGCCTTGTTTTTGTGCACGATATCCAACCCCGATAATTTCTAAAGATTTTTCGAATCCTTTGCTAACACCTTCAACCATATTGTTAATGATGCTGCGAGTCGTTCCGTGCAATGCGCGATGTTCTTTTTGGTCGCTAGGACGTTCTACCGTAATCACTTTATCCTCAATTTTCACGATCATATCCGGATGAAGATCTTTGGTAAGTTCGCCTTTAGGTCCTTTTACTTTGATTGTATTATTATTGAGGCTTACTTCTACGCCATCAGGAATTTCGATTGGTTTTAGTCCGATACGAGACATTCGTTGCACCTCCTCTAAGTTTAAAATAATTACCAGACATATGCTAAAACTTCGCCGCCGACAGCCTGAGCGCGTGCTTCTTTGTCAGATAGCACCCCTTTAGATGTCGAAACGATAGCAATACCTAGACCGTTAAGTACACGAGGTACTTCGTCAGCTTTTGCATAGACACGCAATCCCGGCTTGCTGATTCTCTTCAGACCAGTAATTACACGTTCATTATTCGGACCGTACTTAAGGAAAATACGCAAGATTCCTTGTTTGTTATCTTCGATTACTTCATAATCTTTCACGAAACCTTCACGTTTTAAGATATCCGCAATCTCTTTTTTAATATTGGAAGCTGGTAGCTCCAATTGTTCATGTCTTACCATGTTTGCATTACGAATCCGAGTAAGCATATCTGCGATTGGATCTGTCATCGTCATTACTAATTACCTCCTTCCCGAATCGGGGATTACCAACTTGCTTTTTTGACACCAGGAATTTGACCTTTATAGGCAAGTTCACGGAAACAAATACGGCAAAGTTTAAATTTGCGAATTACAGAATGTGGTCGACCACAACGTTCACAGCGAGTGTATTCACGTACTTTGTATTTTTGCGGGCGCTTTTGCTTCGCGATCATCGATTTCTTAGCCACTATTTTCCCTCCTTGTTTTGGCTTCTAGCTTACTTTTGAAAAGGCATGCCTAGTTCTGCCAAAAGTTCACGAGCTTCTTCGTCCGTATTGGATGTTGTAACAATGACAATATCCATGCCGCGGACTTTGTTTACTTTATCATAATTAATTTCCGGGAAAATCAATTGTTCTTTTACACCAAGTGTATAATTGCCACGACCATCAAAAGCCTTTTTCGATACCCCACGGAAATCACGTACACGTGGAAGGGCAACGTCAATTAACTTTTGTAAAAAGTCGTACATGCGTTCACCGCGCAAAGTAACTTTTGCGCCGATAGGCATTCCTTCACGCAAACGGAAGCCAGCAATAGATTTTTTCGCACGAGTAATTAACGGCTTTTGACCCGAAATGAGCGCAAGTTCTTCTACAGCACTGTCTAATGCTTTCGAATTTTGAACTGCGTCACCAACGCCCATGTTAATTACAATTTTTTCAACCTTTGGTACTTGCATTACCGATTTATAGTTAAATTTATTCATCAAAGATGGCACTACTTCTTTTTGATATTTTTCTTGTAATGTGTTCATGTAAGGGCCCTCCTTTCATCAGCAAATTATTTATCTAAAGGTTCACCAGATTTTTTGGCGATTCGAACTTTTTTGCCGTCCCTTATTTCATACCCTACACGGGTCGGTTCGCCCGTTTTCGGATCGATTGGCAATACGTTGGAAATATGGATTGGTGCTTCAATGTTAAGAATACCGCCCTGCGGATTTTCTTGGGAAGGTTTAGCATGTTTTTTAATCATGTTCACACCTTCAACAAGAACACGCTCTTTCTTAGGGAAGACTTGCAAAACTACTCCCTCTTTACCGCGGTCTTTACCGGTTAAAACTTTTACTTTGTCACCTTTTTTGACATGCATGCGTTACGCACCTCCTTGATAACGGAAATATAGAGCTTAAAGTACTTCTGGAGCTAGAGATACGATTTTCATAAATTTAGCGTCACGTAATTCCCGTGCAACCGGTCCAAAGATACGGGTACCTCTTGGACTTTTATCGTCACGAATAATTACAGCAGCATTTTCATCAAAACGGATGTAGGAACCGTCCTTACGACGTGTACCGGATTTGCTGCGAACAATAACTGCTTTCACGACGTCACCTTTTTTGACAACGCCTCCTGGTGTTGCTTGCTTCACCGAACATACAACCACGTCACCAATATTCGCAGTCTTACGGCCTGATCCGCCTAAAACTTTAATCGTCAGCAGTTCACGAGCACCAGAGTTATCAGCTACTTTTAATCGGGTTTCTTGTTGAATCATTACATTGACCTCCTTTCGGAAACGCTCCGAGCCAACTTAAATTAAATAATAACAGCTTCTTCTACAATTTCTACTAAACGGAAACGCTTTGTCGCAGATAGCGGACGAGTTTCCATGATGCGAACGATATCGCCAACTTTTGCTTGGTTATTCTCGTCATGCGCTTTAAATTTCTTGGAATACTTAACGCGTTTGCCGTACAATTTATGGTTTTTGTAAGTTTCCACTAAAACAGTAATCGTTTTGTCCATCTTATCGGATACGACCCGTCCAGTGTACACTTTACGATTGTTCCGTTCTGTCATTTGAGGCTAACCCCCTCTCTTGAAAATGTTATACGTTCAATTCCCGTTCACGAATGATCGTTTTCATGCGTGCGATGGATTTTTTCACTTCACGGATACGAGCTGTGTTTTCCAATTGACCTGTGGCAAGCTGGAACCGTAAATTAAACAATTCTTCCTTCAAAGACTTTACTTTTTCTTCAATTTCGGCAGTGGTTAAATCTCTGATTTCATTAGCCTTCATTATTTTCACCACCAGTTTCTTCGCGTTTTACAAATTTCGTTTTAATAGGCAGTTTGTGGGAAGCAAGACGTAACGCTTCACGTGCTACCTCTTCAGATACACCAGAAATTTCAAAAAGTACTTTCCCTGGTTTTACAACTGCCACCCATCCTTCTGGGGAACCTTTACCGGAACCCATACGGACTTCAAGAGGTTTTTTCGTGTATGGTTTGTCTGGGAAAATTTTAATCCAAACTTTACCTCCACGTTTCATATAACGAGTCATAGCGATACGAGCTGCTTCGATTTGACGGCTGGTAATCCAAGCCGGTTCAAGTGCTTGCATTCCGTATTCACCAAATGAAACAGTGGTACCACCTTTTGCTTGGCCATTTAATTTACCACGATGCTGTCTGCGATATTTCACACGTTTAGGCATTAACATAAGATGTTGCCCCCTTCCTTATTTATCATTCTTCGTTGGAAGGACTTCTCCACGGTAAATCCACACTTTGACACCTAACTTACCATAAGTTGTGTCTGCTTCCGCAGTAGCGTAATCGATGTCTGCACGCAAAGTGTGTAGTGGTACAGTTCCTTCGCTATAATGTTCCGCACGAGCAATGTCAGCTCCGCCTAGACGACCGGATACTTGCGTTTTAATTCCTTTAGCGCCTGCACGCATTGCCCGCTGAATTGCTTGTTTTTGTGCACGACGGAAAGAAATACGGTTTTCCAGCTGACGCGCAATGTTTTCTGCAACTAATTTAGCGTCTAAGTCTACTTTCTTGATTTCAACAATGTTAATGTGGACTTTTTTGCCTGTTAATGCGTTTAGAGATTTTCTTAACGCCTCAACTTCAGATCCACCTTTTCCAATTACCATACCAGGCTTGCCTGTATGAATGGTAATGTTCACACGGTTTGCCGCTCTTTCGATTTCAATGGATGAAACAGCAGCAGTCTTTAAGCGGTTTTCCAGATATTCACGGATTTTAATATCTTCATGTAATAAATCGGCATAATCTTTCTCGGCGTACCATTTCGATTGCCAATCTTTAATGATACCGATGCGAAGACCGATTGGGTGTACTTTTTGACCCACTAACTACCCCTCCTTCTTTTCTGATACAACCACAGTAATGTGGCTTGTGCGTTTGTTAATTTTGCTTGCACGTCCTTGAGCCCGCGGACGGAATCTTCTTAACGTTGGACCTTCATTTACATAAGCCTCAGAGATGACTAAATTATCCGGATCCATTTCGTAATTATGCTCTGCATTTGCAATCGCAGATTTCAATACTTTTTCAACAACCGGAGAAGCTCCGCGTCTTGTATGACGCAAAATTGCAATTGCTTCGCCAACATCTTTTCCTCGAATTAAATCAACGACTAAACGAACTTTACGAGGAGCGATACGAACTGTTTTTGCAACGGCTTTTGCTTGCATGTGAGATGCCTCCTCTCATTAACGTCTTGTTTTCTTATCGTCGCCTGCATGCCCTTTAAAAGTACGGGTTGGCGCGAATTCACCTAATTTATGTCCGACCATATCTTCTGTAATGTATACCGGCACGTGTTTACGTCCATCATATACCGCGATAGTATGACCTACAAAAGACGGGAAAATGGTAGAACGACGAGACCAGGTTTTAATTACCTTTTTGCTGTTTTCTTCGTTCAATTTGTCAATCTTTTTCAACAAATGGTCATCTGCAAAAGGTCCTTTTTTCAAACTACGACCCATGGATAAACCTCCTTCCGCAAGTAAGAGACGGGAGATATTACCCGTCTGTTATTTTTACTATTTTTTGCGTCGACGAACAATGTACTTATCAGACGGTTTATTGCGTTTACGCGTTTTGTATCCAAGTGTTGGTTTACCCCAAGGTGTAACTGGTGATTTGCGTCCGATTGGCGCGCGTCCTTCACCACCACCGTGCGGGTGATCATTCGGGTTCATAACAGATCCGCGAACAGCCGGGCGTTTGCCTAACCAGCGGGAACGTCCTGCTTTACCAACGCGAACGAGTTCGTGTTCAACATTGCCCACTTGACCTACAGTTGCACGGCAAGTGCTCAAAATTAAACGAACTTCACCAGAAGCTAAACGTACTAGTGTATATTTTCCTTCCCGTCCTAGAATTTGTGCTTCAGCACCTGCAGAACGAGCTAATTGTCCGCCGTTACCTGGTTTTAATTCTACGTTATGAATAACGGTACCTACAGGGATGTTTGCAAGTGGCAATGCATTACCTACTTTGATATCTGCATTTTCTCCTGATTCTATCATTTGTCCAACTTGTAGTCCCTTAGGTGCTAAAATATAACGTTTTTCACCATCAACATAATGGATTAATGCAATATTGGCTGTACGGTTTGGATCGTACTCGATTGTAGCAACGCGTCCTGGTATTCCATCTTTGTTGCGTTTGAAATCGATAATACGGTATTGACGCTTATGACCGCCGCCTTGATGACGAACTGTTTGTCTCCCTTGGTTATTACGTCCACCGCGTTTTGATAGTGGCGCAAGCAGGGATTTTTCCGGTTTATCTGTAGTGATTTCTGAGAAATCTAATACAGACATGTTCCGGCGACCGTTTGACGTTGGTCTGTACTTTTTAATCGCCATCTTTTTTCCCTCCTTCTCTTATCAATCTTATACTTCAAAGAAATCTAATTCTTTACTGTCTTCGGAAAGCTGTACAATCGCTTTTTTGCGATTCGGGCGGAAGCCGCCGTATCTTCCCATTCTCTTGAATTTACCTTTTTGGTTAGCTGTGTTTACTTTAACAACTTTCACGCCAAAGATTTCTTCAATAGCGTTTTTGATTTCCGTTTTATTTGCCTTAGGGGATACTTCAAAAGTGTACTTCTTTTCTGCCATCAAATCAGTTGAATGTTCTGTGATGACAGGGCGCTTAATAATATCACGTGGATCTTTCATTATGCAAGCACCTCCCCTGCTTTTTCCGCTGCATCTTTCGTGATGATGAGCTTGTCATGCGCAAGCAAATCTAATACGTTCATCTCTTCTACAGTTAATACTTTAACTGTTTGAAGGTTATTTGCTGAACGAATCACCACTTCGTCTTTTTCTGCAGTCACTACAACTGCTTTGTCGTTTACGTTCAATGCTTTAAGCATATTTACGACTTCTTTTGTTTTTGGAGCATCGATTTGAATCGAATCCAATACGATAATGTTATCTTCTTTTACCTTAGAAGAAAGAGCAGATTTTAATGCTAAACGACGAACTTTCTTCGGCAGTTTATAGCTGTAGCTTCTTGGTGTCGGACCGAATACAACACCTCCGCCAACCCATTGCGGGGAACGGATAGAACCTTGACGAGCACGGCCTGTTCCTTTTTGGCGCCATGGTTTGCGACCGCCGCCGCGCACTTCGGAACGGTTTTTCACCTTGTGCGTACCTTGTCTTAATGATGCACGCTGCATTACTACCGCTTCATGCAATACGTGCTCATGTGGTTCGATACCGAACACATCGTCGTTTAATTCTACTTCACCAACATTGCTACCGTCTTGTTTGTATAGTGCTACTTTAGGCATGACATATCCTCCCTTCGTCTTTAAAATTAGTTACCTTTAATCGCACTTGTGATTTTTACGAAAGATTTCTTCGCTCCTGGAACGTTTCCTTTAATAAGGATAAGATTCTTCTCAGTATCAACGCTAACTACTTCTAAGTTTTGAATCGTTACTTGATCAGAACCCATACGTCCAGGCAATTTCTTTCCTTTAAATACGCGCATTGCATCAATGGCACCCATGGAACCTGGACCACGATGGTAGTGGGAACCGTGGGACATTGGTCCGCGCTGCTGGCCGTGGCGTTTAATCGCGCCTTGGAATCCTTTACCTTTAGACGTTCCGGTAACATCCACTTTTTCACCAGCTTCAAAAATTCCAACACTAATTTCTTGACCTACTTCATATTCGTCAAGATTAGCATTACGGATTTCACGAATGTAGCGCTTAGGGGTTGTGTTTGCTTTTTCAGCATGACCTTTTTCCGCTTTGTTGGCGCGGTTTTCTTTCTTATCGGCAAACCCTAATTGAATCGCTTCATAGCCGTCATTTTCCAATGTTCTTTTTTGTAAAACTACATTCGGCTCTGCTTCGATTACAGTTACCGGGATTAACTCACCGTTTTCAGTAAACAACTGCGTCATGCCGATTTTACGACCTAAGATTCCTTTCGTCATCCGTTACACCTCCATTTATAAACAGTTTTTTATAGTTTGATTTCGATATCTACACCAGATGGTAAGTCAAGCCGCATTAATGAATCCACCGTTTTTGGCGTTGGATCCACAATGTCGATCAGACGTTTATGTGTACGCATCTCGAATTGTTCACGTGAATCCTTATATTTATGAACCGCACGTAAAATCGTATAAACGGATTTTTCTGTAGGCAATGGAATCGGACCAGAAACATTTGCTCCAGACCGTTTTGCTGTTTCTACGATTTTCTCAGCAGACTGATCTAAAATACGGTGATCATATGCTTTTAAGCGGATTCTGATTTTTTCTTTTGCCATTACTTTCCCTCCTTTTCGCCCATATCTTGATAGACTTCTCCGTGAAAATTTCTTGGCAGCCAGCCATGGCAAAGGGGCCGGGCGTACCAACAACCTCTCACTTCATCGCCTTTTTTGACCAACGTTAGTATTATAACAAAACAGTATGGTCAAAGCAACCTTAAATTATCCCAAATTTATGGTCACACATTTAGTTATTATACATTGGTGAAACATTGATTGCAAGGGAATCCCGGAATAAATTTCAGAAAAAATCGGCATCAGAATCCATATATAATCTAGTTTTTCCCGCTATGGCCAAACGCGGAAGCTGTAAAGCTACATTTTGGATTTGAACCGCTAATTTGCCAGTTCGGAGATACACTTCTCATTCCACCGGCACGACCTCAGCCTCCTCGCACTACGCTCTGTGAGGTCTTCAACTTGTGCTGTTCCTGCAGATTCCTCCGTGTATTTCCATTGCATGGTTAACAGCAACAATATGAGTTTTATGTTTAATAATGTATATTACAAAATCAGTTCCAATGATCGACTCTGTCCGAGCACAATCTTTAACCTGAGTATCACAGTCTGTTAAAAGCTGCGCAGTTTCATTCAGAAAACTTAAACTGAAATTGAGATAGGGGGAGGTGACTAACCTCCGTCCCTCTCACACCACCGTACGTACGGTTCCGTATACGGCGGTTCCAGATTATGTATGACGCAAAATTTCATATCTAGC
>NZ_BMEV01000021.1 GCF_014637175.1 Compostibacillus humi
GGAAGCCACCCGTCCTATTCAGTATAAAGGATTTTTTTATGGACAAACCACTAAATAATTGAACATTCTTAGTATTTTTTGTTTTTAGATTTAATTTATGCAATGCTAGTGAAAAATAGGTATATATATCTAATTGTATAATTTATTTAGTTAATAGGAAGGGGTTTATGATGAATTTAACATCTATATCAGATGGAATGTGGAAGTTTTCACCAATTCCAAATATCGAAGAATCCAATTTTATTAAAATACTTGAGAGATTCTATAACATGGGGTCAGAGGCCTCACTCGTGAGAATATTCAAAACTCACTTGATGGTAGATTACTAGACTTTGATGGACCAGTTATAGTCAAAATTAAAACAGGCTCAATTCATAAAAATCATATTCCTGGAATAGGTGAAGTTATTGAAAGAATTAAGTGTTTAGAAGGGAGAAATAGTTATACCAATGAAACAATTGATCACATGTTAAATAAAATCGATCAACAAGAAATAAGATATATCTCATTTGAAGACATCAATACTCGAGGTCTTACTGGTGCTAGAAACGGACAGAGTAATTCTAGAAAAGACACGTGGGGTATATATGCATATAGTAAAGGAGTACATTTTGAAGAGGAAGACTCCAATGTTGAAATTTCCCGAGGGGGATCCCACGGTGTCGGAAAAATTGCATCTAATGCAGCTTCCGACTTACATATTATGTACTTTGCAAACTGTGATGAAAATGGTGATAAGCATTTAGGTGGAACAGTTCAATTAATTGAACATGTATACAAAGATCAATGTTATCGTTCAACTGGGTACTTTACTGATATTAAATACTACGATGGAAAAAAATCAAAATTTTATCCATATGAAAATAATTTTCATTCGGTATTTGAAAAGAATACTAGAGGCTTAAAAATTATTATCCCTTATCTTCGTGAGGAATATGATGATGAAGCTGAGATAATTAGAAGTATCTGTGATAGCATCTTTATTTCTATTTTACGAGGGAAATTAGAGGTTCATGTTAATCAAGAACAAATTACAAAAGATACACTATTAAACTATGTAAAAAGTGATAAGTATTATGAACAAGATGTTACCCAGGCAAAAAAAGTGTTTACACCTCTATATGTTGATACATACCTCAATGAAAAACCTTGTGAAATAGTGGTTAGGGATTTACATAAAGACTATAATTTTAATTTATACTTCAGGTACGATGAACAGATACCTAAAGGTAGAGTAGCAGTGGTTAGGATAATAGGAATGAAAATAGAAGATTTCAAGGTCAAAGGAAATGCTAGTAAACCATTTAATGCTGTCTTGATTGGAAGTCCAAAGGAGGACGGATTCCTAAAATCATTAGAAAATGAATCACATACGGAAATATCTGCTGATCATATAAAAGATAAAGAACTTAAAAGAAATGCGACTCGGTTTATTAACAATTTATCTCGTGAAATTGCATCTATTGTCGAGGAGGCAATTAAAAATAATCCAACAGACGGTGTGATGAATACAAAAGATATTCTCTATGTTGTAGAAACAGAGTTTAAAAAAGAACTTTCTAATAGTTTAGGGACAGTAATCAATAAAGGGAAGCCCATTTGGTTATGTCACCGATGCTCGAAAAGGAAGAGTTGAAGGAAATTTTCCTACAATATTTAGGATATTATTATGATATTAGTACATTAAAAATACCAACTTATATTTAAATTTTTGATATTGCTTTGCTTGATTTAACGGAAATTACACCGTATAAATACATTCGTAACAGTAGGTGATTATTTTGAAAAAAATACGTAGTTGGTCAAAACCATATTTACGAAATATAATTGGAAGAAAAAAAGTGGATTGGTCAATGTTTGAACATGGATCTACAATTCCGAAACAATTTTACGAAGACTTTACAGAAGCGAATCAACATCAATCCGTAAAAGTAGGAGAAAGTGTTCCTGTAAAATTAATACATAACAATCGTTCTTATAAAGCTAGTTTAAGGTATGTAGATAGAAGCAGATCAAACATGGAACCTGTTTTACAACTTCGATATGATACTAATAGAGAATTAAAAGAATTAATAAAAAATGTCTTTAGTACTTCTTATCGATATATAAATAATCAGAGAAATGGGGAAAAACAGAAAAAATCAGTAAATGTTCCGGATGAGATTGCAGAGTTTATTGATTTTTACAAAACTGATAAACCTTTTGTTTACAAAATGGAATTTCAATCAAAGTCTAACGGTGATTCTATAATGCCTTCATTCTGGTGGGTAAATCAAGGACAAACCTATGCACAAGAGAAGGATGGAGGTTTTCTTTGGGCTCCACAAAAGTCAAAACAAGGAAGAGCAGTTTCACATCATGTAAGACTTCTTGAAGCAAAGGTTGGCGATCTTGTATTTTGTTATTCCGCAATGGAATTGAAAGCAATTGGAATTGTGAAAAAGGAAGCGGTGGAAGCTACAAAACCTACTGAAATTGCAAGTCATGATTGGCATAGAGAAGGCTATTTAGTTGAGTTGGAATATTTTGAATTACATCCGATTATACAAAAAGATGAGATTCCTTTAGATTGGAGACTAAATGAGGATGGACCATTTGATGTTAACGGCAATTTGAAGCAAGGGTACTTCTTCCAGGTGTCAGAAAGTTTTGCTATTAAATTATATAAGAAGTTTGCAGAACGGTTTGGAATAGAGGTGAAAGCAATAATGGAACAAAACACAAAAGACGAAGAAATACTTACCATCAGAGAAAAAACGAAAAATAGTTACATGCCGATTAAAGAAGTCGTCAATCATATTTATTCCTATATCCGTTCCAAAGGTTTTTACTACAAAAAAGAGGAAATAGCTAATCTTTTCCTGTCATTAAAAACAAAGCCATTTGTCATACTTTCTGGCATATCAGGGACAGGGAAAACAAAATTAGTACAGTGGTTCGCAGAAAGTATAGGTGCAAACGAAGAAAATGGACAGTTTACGTTAATCCCAATTAGACCTGACTGGAATGATGGTTCTGATTTACTTGGTTATGTAGATATTAAGGATGAATTTAAAGAAGGACCTTTAACAAAAGTAATTAAACGAGCAATAAGTCATCCCGATTTACCTTATTTTGTATTGTTAGATGAAATGAATTTAGCGCGCGTCGAATATTACTTTAGCGATATTCTTTCCATTATGGAAAGTAGAAAATGGGAGGAGGGAAAAATTGTATCATCGAATTTGCTTACGAAAGAAACAGCAGGTTTTGATTTAAAACTTCCTAATAATATTTATATAATTGGAACCGTTAACATGGATGAAACGACACATCCATTTAGTAAAAAAGTGTTGGATAGAGCAAATACGATTGAATTTAATCGGATTGAATTGGGGAACTTGTCTTTCTTAGAAAGCAGTGAAGAAATAGAGCCCATTATTATTGGCAATAAAACTTTTGCTTCTAATTATCTTCATTTGAAAGATATTTACAATGAAAATTCAGAACTTGTGAAAAGAGTGTCACATGAATTAGAAAGAATTAATGAAGCCCTTCAATTAACAAACAGTCATGTTGGCTACCGTGTTCGTGATGAGATTTGCTTTTACGTGGTATATAGTGAAAAAGCAGGGTTATTTAGAGAGAAACAAGCATTGGATTATTGTATATTACAAAAGATCTTACCGCGAATTTCTGGTAGTAGTTCAGGGACCGACCAAATGTTAAGAAAATTATACTTACTCTTTACCAATAAGCGACTTGAAGATGATATTGATACAGCACAAATTGATTTAGCTAGTGCGAGATATCCAAGAAGTGCTGCAAAGGTTCTCGAAATGTGGAGGAGGTTAGGTGAAGATGGTTTTACTTCCTTCTGGATTTCGTGAAGATGTTGAACTGGTCCACATAGAAACGATGGATTTCTCTCTATTAATAAAAGGCAAGCCCTTTCATGAACGGTACGAAGGGCTGAAGCAATATCGTCGAATGGATCTTCATGATGTGATGGAGTTTTCCGTCACTGGAAATAATATTGAATCTGTAAAAGTATATGATGTAAATCTAGGACAACTAACTTCTGATTATAAATTATTAAGACCTATATTTTTTGAAAATGGGATATACCAATTAATAGTTATCCAAAAAAATGAGAAAAAACTTACATTTAACCATGAGCACCCTCTTTTTCGACAAGCTATTTCTCCTATGAAACTTGGGAAGCAAGTGACGTTAATGGGAAACCTCCATTTTCAAAATGAAATTGGATTTTCGACATTTCAAATACAGCATGAAAATGAAGTACTTTTAGAAGTTACTTTGGAAATTTTTCCATCTAAGTTAGATTATAAAAAGGATTATCAAAAACTTATAGAAGAGGTCAATGAAGAAATTTACAATCTAGCTTTTCATTTTATTCGAAAAACCTATTTAGGAGCTCGTACGAAATTGGAAGGTAACCCTTCTAGAACTGAATTTTTTCGTTTAATAAGCCGTCATTTTACAACCTTTATACAATCGATAAACAGGATTGAACAACAACCTCATCACAAACTTTCGAAGAATTATGTAAAGGCAAGAGGGGATCAACTTAGAAAATTAGATAGTAGAAGCCGGAGCTTCTTAAGGAAAAATTCTAATTTATTTGTTGATGTAGAAAATGGAATCCCTATCGGATATAAACAATTCATGCCCACCGAAGGACTAAGAATTAAAAAAGTATTAACTTATGATACGTTGGAAAACCGCTATGTTAAATGGATGATAGAAAGATTAATACATAAACTAACCGATTTATTAGAGACGATAAAGAAGAATTTAAAAAATCTGATTGATGCTGATCTAGATGTAATAAATCAAGTGGAGCAAATGGCAGATCAACTACAATCCCGATTAAAGCAATCCTTTTGGAAAAATGTAGGAAAATTAGATCGTTCAGCATTTAGTCTTGTCATGCAGATGGCACCTGGATATCGTGAGGCTTTTCAAATCTATTTGACCGTCTCGAAAGGATTAGTACTCCAGGGTAAGATCTATAAAATGTCAGTGAAGGATGTAGCGACTTTATATGAATACTGGACATTTCTTAAGCTTGGTCAAATTCTTGGACGAAAATATACGATGATAAGCCAAGATATAGTACAAGTGAAACGTGATGGGCTTTTCGTAAATTTGGAAACAAATAAAATGGCTAGACGAGTATTTCAACATCCTATAACGAAAGAGGAAATAACCCTAACATACCAGAAATACGAAGGTAATTTGCCTACAACCGCTCAAAAGCCAGATACAATGTTAAGTATTGAAAAAAAAGGAAAAGATTATACTTTTAATTATATCTTCGATGCAAAGTACAGGATTGATTATGCCCTTGAAGGTAGTTATTATCAATTGAAGTATCAAATTCCTGGTCCTATGGAAGAGGATATTAATACAATGCATCGTTACCGAGATTCCATCGTTGCTGTAAACAACGGACCATATGAACGAACGGCATTCGGTGCATATGTATTATTTCCATGGTTTGATGAAGATGCATATCAAGAGCATCATTTTTATAAGAGTATTAATCAAGTAAATATTGGGGCATTACCCTTTCTTCCGAATGCGACTAGGTTAGTTGAAAGATTTGTGGAAAGATTAATTGATAAAAGTCCAGAGGAACTTCAAAAGCAAGGAATATTACCTCGTGGAACGGATGAAGAATGGAAATCCAGTCTTGATCCAATTGTTCTTGTCGGTCTTGTCTCAACAAAAGAAGAATATATGCATTTTATCCACGAAAGAAACTTTTCAATTGATGCCAAAAAGTTAAAGAAAGGTTGGCAAAAGGCGGAGTATGTCGCGTTGTATTTGAAAAAGGGTGTAGTTCCTGAACAGCATGGGGTCTTTATATATGGAAAAATCGAAGAGGTAACTCCCTTACTGAAATCTAAGGTAGAAGTGGTTCAATTTAGGATAGAGCATTGGATAAACCTTCCTGAGGCTATTAAGCCAGTTAACTATGGAATTGCTAATTACATACTTACTACATTGAATACTCTAAAAGAAGCAAAGGAACTTCCTGAGTTATTTATGAAATCAAAAGAAGAAATGATGCTCTGGAGAATGTTAAGAAGGGTATCAGATCGAATAAGAATACAATTAAACGATTATAACTTAGATAAAGCTACACAAATAGTTGATTATAAAATAAAAGGTATTTCAGTAAAAGTTTATAAAGAAAAAAGGGAAGTACTGTTTATTTCGAAGAACTTAAAAAATAAAGTAACGGTTGATCAATTTAAGAAAAATCCATCAGGTGTATTTAGACTTTTAATAAATATGATGGAATAAAGCTTTCTTTTGTTGGTTGATAGTCTAATTTTAAAGTGAGAGCCCTCCTTAAAAGATGCAAGGATGCTGTCCTTTTTTATGTATAAAAACATTTTAAAGATACCGCGATGTAAAAAATTTACAAGAACAGGAATAGAAAGTAAAATCTATTATGAAGATTCTGTAAAATAGGATGCGTTGAAAAAGTTATCCCGCTAATATTTCACTGGACCATGACAAGAGCAAACGATGCATAGATTTTTGCGAGAATGGAGGAAGAATTGTAGAGAAGAGTAGCAATCAGCTGAGGAATTATCCTTGTGTCGAAATCAATTTGGAAAAAATAAAACATAATGTCCGTCACATTTGTAAATTGTGACGTGATATCGGAATCGAACCGGCTGCGATTTTAAAAGGAACAAATGGATCTAGAGAAGTTGCTGAAGCTGTCATCGAGGCTGGAATCGAGACGATTGGTGATTCTCGTGTCCGTAATTTACAAAAATACGACGGCCTGCCTGTTCAAAAAATGCTCGTGCGAATTCCGATGCTTAGTGAAGCGGAAGAAGTGGCTCGCTCTGCAGACGTATCCCTTCACTCTGAAATGCCGGTCATCCGGGCAGTGGGTCAGCGGCTCAAAAGTTAGGCAAAATCCACGGTATAATTCTGATGGAAGAATTAGGTTTGATTATGATGCAATGTTAAGGGTAATGACATCTGAGCACGTAAGAAAAGAATACATTTATGATTGAAGGCTTTATTCGCCTTAGCGAATAAAGTTTATTTTTTTGCAAATCTTGCTGAAAAAAATTTATCGTTTTGGGCAAAATTTCTATATGCATTTTCCGCTAAACGTTGTAAAATAGGATAATGCAAAAGTCGTTTGGTCAACGGATGGGGACCAGGCGGTTTCTTTTTTTCTTTTATTCAGTTTATAGGAAGAGGGTGAAGGCAGCATGAGAAGCTGGAAAGTGACGTTAAGTTTATTGTTGTTGAACATTTTTATCGCATTTTTGGGAATCGGTCTAATCATCCCTGTCATGCCGTCTCTAATCAATGAGCTGGGGATTACCGGGACAACGGTCGGCTATTTAACTGCAGCCTTTGCCATCGCACAGTTGATTGTTTCTCCGTTTGCGGGAAAAGCTGTAGATAAATTTGGAAGAAAAATTATGATTGTAATCGGTCTATTTACGTTTGGCATCTCCGAATTTTTATTCGGGATTGGAAAGGAAATCGAGACATTATTCGTTTCCCGGATTTTAGGCGGGATTAGTGCAGCCTTTATCATGCCGGCGGTGACCGCATTTATCGTAGATATTACAACGAAAGAAACACGGCCAAAAGGAATGGGCTACATGTCCGCGGCCATCAATACCGGTTTTATTATCGGTCCTGGAATTGGTGGATTTTTGGCTGAACTTGGTACCCGGGTGCCGTTCTTTTTTGCAGGGGCTCTTGGAGTGCTTGCAGCCATTTTATCCATCATATTATTAACGGAACCGGAACATCGGGAAGAAGCGGCTGACACGGAAGCAGATACGAAAAACGGTTACGGGAAACTGCTGCAATCCAGGTTCCTCATTGCCTTTGTGCTGATTTTTATTACTTCTTTTGGACTCGCAGCTTTCGAGTCGTTTTTCAGCTTATATGTTGATCATAAATTTCAATTTCAGCCGAAGGATATTGCCATTATCATCACCGGCGGAGCTGTCTTTGGCGCAATTGGCCAGGCGCTTCTTTTTGACAAGTTTGTCCAGCGATGGGGAGAAATCAAGCTTATTCGCTACTGTTTAATTTTCTCTGCCCTGTTAGTCTTTTGTATGACCGTCGTCCAAGGCTATTATTGGATTTTATTCGTCACCTTTATCGTGTTTATCGGATTTGATTTATTCCGTCCAGCGGTTACATCATATTTATCCAATATAGCCGGGAATGAGCAAGGGTTTATCGGCGGAATGAACTCGATGTTTACGAGCATGGCAAATATTCTCGGCCCCATTTTAGGCGGCATGTTGTTTGATATCGATATTAACTATCCGTACTATTTTGCGTCGGTCATCTTAGTCATCGGTGTTGTCCTAACGTTGTTTTGGCAAAAGCCCGGCCATGAAACGCCGCTGAAACTCAAATGTAATATCCGAATCAAAAAAAGAGCAAAACAACAGGCATAGAATACCATTAGGGTATTCTGTGCTTGTTTTTTTAATCTGATAGTGTTCCAGTTCCTGATGATTCAAAAGGAAAAGGGTATCCCGTAATTACTATAACGGTTTGGAAAAACGTAGAATCGTTATACCAATTTACATTTTCGGAGAAACATATCGAAGCGTTACAAAACCGGAGCAAATAGATGGAACGTAATCGAGAAAATCACCGTTCCTACGTCGTATGGTGGACAAAGAAATTAGAGGATATCATCTGGGAAGAAGCATTTAAAAGATACAAATATTGTATTTGGCACGGACCTGCCCCATTTTCCTTTGGCTTCCAACATGCATTTGCTGAAAATGGAAAGCCTTTCGTTTTGAAAAAATAGAAGCAGGCCAGTAACTTATAAACGATGTTTTAAATTCGTGTTGACAATCATCGGCCGAGGGGGACAATAAAACACAGACTGAAGTTTATTAGAGTCTGTTTTTATAAAAGGGAAGATGAAAGGAAGAGTCACGATGGCAAAACATCGCATTTATACAATGAGCTTTGCAAGCGTTTATCCCCATTATATTACGAAGGCGGAGAAAAAAGGACGTTCCAAGGAAGAAGTAGATGAGATTATCCGCTGGCTGACTGGTTACACCCAGGAAGAGTTAGAATCACATATCGAGAAAAAGACGAATTTTGAAGATTTCTTTGCTGAAGCTCCAAATATGAATCCAAACCGGAGAATGATTACAGGTGTTATTTGCGGAGTCCGGGTCGAAGAAATTGAAGAACCTTTAATGCAGGAAATCCGCTATATGGACAAGCTCATCGATGAACTGGCAAAAGGAAAAGCGATGGAGAAGATCTTGCGAGAACAATAAGAACATAAAAAATACCGCTTCCATTGTCATGGGAACGGTGTTTTATTATAAAATATGTAAAGTTTATAGAAACATAACTCCATCTTAGGAAGGCAGCCGGCTGGTTTCGGCAAAAAGCTGGCAAGAGATGCCTTACTTGAAGAAAGGAAGCCATTTGTACATCACAAATGGCTCATATTTAGAAAAGCCCTGCTTCTCTAGCCGCTCCAATACTTGCCCTTGCAAATTCAGCAGGACTCATTTCGACGTCTTCCCAATGCAAATACATTAAGCGCGGCTCTTCAAACAGCCAGTGGTTATGAAATGCGGTAACGATAAGCCCTCTTCTTTGCAAGGCTCGAATCATCGGATTAACTTCTTTTTGAAGAACGACGGTTTCCCCTAAGTTTAGTCCATTGTTTTCAAAGGATAGCATAAATGGCAGCGCCAACGGAGACCGGGTGCGTCGGTTTAAAATGGTTGCGCGAATATTCCGGAGCCGCATGACAACACAAACTGGGGTTGCTTGAACAACGTCCCCGCCAATAATATTTGCAAGCCTCCGGCAAGACGCTGTATTCCCGCCACCATTGCGGCAGCCGCCTGCATTCACTCTTCTTCTACCCATCAATTCCACCACCTTTTTCCAATTCTCACTGCATCATCTGCGAAGGTGGCTCGACAGGAATAGACAGGTTATGCAGGACAAGAGTAGTTTTTGCAGCCAACATGATTCTACAATGAAAGTTGGAAGGTGCTACAGAACTTTTTCCTTGCGGCAGTAGTTTTTTATTTGTGATAGAAGGGAATCGTTTGCCAACAGGATAATGTAAAAAACACAATCAACATACACTGCAACGGATTCCTGCTGAAAATAATAGTAGTCTGATAGGGGAGCGGATAGTTAAAGCGTAAATAAGAGTATTATAAAATCATATAAAAAAAGCCAGCAAATGCTGACTTTTTACATTAAACCTCCGGTGTTGGCGTTGGTTCCGGATAGTCCTCTTCGTATTTTTCATCGATGTAGCTGCGGATATTTTTTATCGATTTTCCATCGTTATACATAATGATTGATTCTGCGGCAATGTCCAAACATGCCTGACATCTTGTCGCATGGTCGTCCCATACGATGCTCCCGTCTTCTTTGTTGTCATGGATAAAGCAGTCATAATTATCCTTATGTTCCGAGGAGAGACTGCAGCCGCAGTAGCAAGGAATTTTTTCAAGCAAATCTTGGTGCATCGCCACCGCCGTATACAGATTGTGCATGTTTTCATCGTGTTTGTCCAAAAAGCTTGGCAGCACATCCATTGAAGCCGTTTCTTCCCGGATATCCCCATTTGGCAGCTGATGGACGTGGTCATTTCCTTCCGTTTCCTTTGTGTTATTTGCAGAACAAGCTCCTAAAATTAAAACACCTAAAATGGCAAAATAAATGATTATTTGGCGCATGGATAATTTCCTCTCTCTTTTTTATGATTGTATTTCTGGGTCTGGATAATCATATCCTTTTGTATCTACTGTTACGGTTTTCATTCGCTGGTCTTCCACCGGCTTGTCCGATGCATCCGTATCAACGGACACAATTTCGTCAACTACTTCCATGCCTTCAATGACTTTTCCAAAGGCAGCATATTCTCCGTCAAGATGCGGAGAGTCTTCTACCATAATGAAAAACTGAGATCCGGCAGAGTTAGGATCCATCGTACGGGCCATAGAGATAACTCCCCGTTCATGATTTAACGGATTTTCAAAACCATTGCTCGTAAACTCGCCATAAATAGAATATCCTGGACCGCCAATTCCGTTCCCGTTTGGGTCTCCCCCTTGAATCATAAATCCAGGAATGACCCGGTGGAAAATCAGTCCGTCATAAAAGCCATTTTCGACGAGGGAAACAAAATTTGCCACTGTGTTCGGGGCAATTTCCGGAAATAGCTCAAGGATGATTTGCTTGTCATTTTCCATTGTAATGGTAACAATCGGATTTTCTTCTGGAAGGGGATAAGCTTTAGGTTTCTTTGAGCTTTGCTCTTCCTCGGAAGGTTCTTCATGTTCTTCAGCAGTACTGTCGGTTTTCGATTTTTCTGCTTGGTCTCCATCTGCATTTTCTGCAGTAGGGCTGCAGCCGGTGACTGCGAGAAATGCAATGATGACCGTAAATAGAAGCAATCTATATTTCATGTGCATCCTCCTGTGAAATCACGTTAAGTAGGAATCACGCATACTCCCCGCTAATTATAATACATTCTATTAAGATTTTCATATATGAGGACAAAAAAAGCGGAGATTCGCAATCTCCACTATTTTTTCTTATATTCTTGCAAAGGGATTCGTTTTGATATTTCGGTGCCGTCTAAAATAAGCAAGTCAGCATCGAGGGCGTGTTTTGTCACATTAGAGAAATCGGCATCTTCTTTTATTTTATATGATATGTAAAAAGGATTTTCTTTGCCGGGTTCGAAATATTCTTTCCAGCCTTTTTCCAGCGGCTGCATTTTTGGATGTTTAGATGTTGCGTCTGTTACCATTAAATTTGCCAATGCTTCTTTAGGCTGTACCACTATTTCAATGCCATAATTTTCATGCCCGGGATAATCAAATTCGCTTTTTATCGGTTCATCCCCGTTGTTTATGATTTGAAATTCATACCGCAACAGTCCGTTTTCTTTATCAATCATCGTTGTAATCTCTGTAATCTGCAGCTGATCCGCATTCTTAAATGCAGCTAAAATAAAAAATACCATACATAAAAAGAGAACATTTATCCACTTTTTCATCTGCCCACGCTCCTACATTTGATATATAATTAGTATCAGAACAAAAATGGAAATTTATACAATAAATTGAAGATGCCAATGGTGCACCGGAGTCTGTCGGAATTTGTGAAGAGGAGGGATTTTTTGGATTTACTTTTTGTTGTGCTGGTTTTCGTTTTGTGGCTAATCGTTGAACGGATAGTTGTAAAAAGACTGAATATCAAAAAACAGAAGCGAAAAGATGAACAGCCTTTTGTGAGATGGTTCGGAGTTTTTATGCTGATTTTTTTTAATATCCTTCTATTAACATGGTCCGGTACAGATAATTTAGCTGGAATCGCTGTTCTTGTTCTATTCCTTGCCGTCCTATTCGGAGTCATTGCCTGGATGGAATGGAGAAAAAATAAAGAATCAAAACAATATGTCCGCACCATTATCACCGGCAGTTTTCTCGTTATTTTGGTCGGGGGACTCTTGTTTTTCAGTATGCCGAAGACCATTTCCTACACAGTGCCTGTCTGCCTATATTCTGAGGATGGGGCAATAAACGAATTATCTGAAATGGAAATCACCGGGGAACTAAGGGGAAATCTATTATATGGCAAGAAATACGACGGGGAAATACAGCTATTTGATAAGCGATTCTTCGTAGTGAAATACGGGGAGAAAAGCAAGGAAATCCCGATTATCGACCGACTTCTTGGGCGCAGCAGTTATTATTTGATGGTTGAAATCGACAGCAATGAAAAAGGGGATATATGGTTTTCGCGGGATTTTGAAACATTTGCCGGGGTAATGAAAGCTGATGGCACCGAAATTCGCTTTGCTGCGCCCGCCCAATCTTTGAAAGAGGCAAAAGTAATATTTCAAAATATAACAGCAGAAAAATAGAGCATATTTCTATACATTTAACAGAAATTTTTGTATTATTACTTTAATTCTTGTAAACATGGAGGTTGGGACAATGGTAAAGATTGTAGCACTGGTTGGATCATTGAGAAAGGAATCGTATAATGGCTATTTGGCGAAGGCGATGCAATACCGGTACCAGGACCGGATTGATTTCGAAATTGCCGACATTGCCAGCTTACCGTTTTATAATCAGGATGAAGAATTGAATCCTCCGCAAGTTGTGAAGGACTTTAAGAAAAAAGTGGCAGAAGCGGACGGGGTTATCATTATTACTCCGGAATATAACTGGTCTGTTCCAGGTGTGTTAAAAAATGCTTTAGATTGGTTGTCCCGGGTTGATAAAGTATTGATTAACAAACCGGTGATGACAGCAGGAGCTTCGCCGACAGCATTAGGAACGGTGCGCTGTCAGCTTCATTTACGGCAAATTTTATCCTCCCCTGGCATTTCCGCCCGGGTCTTGCCGCCGGCAGGAAATGAAGTGTTGGTGAACTTTGCGCAAAATAAATTCGACAAATCCGGAAAACTGACGGATGAAGGCACGCTTGAATTTTTAGATGGCATAATGGATAAGTTTTTAGACTGGATCGGGTAGGCTCCCTAGATGCCGCCCGTACCAGGGACTTGTCGAAAGCGCCTTTTGGGTGCCAGGTACTTGTCAAATATTGAAAGGGATAAGTGGTGTCATATAAAAATCACTTATCCCTTTGATTAATCCAGCAAAATATGAAGCATAATAAATTTCATCATGGTGCATTCTTGAAAATAAGGATATTTTTTGAAATATATTTCCTTTGGATAGTGAGGCGAACATTTTGAGAAAAGCTGAAAAGAAAAAGCCTATACTCTGTTTTAGTATAGGCATTTTGCTTATTGCCGGCATCCTAGATTTAAAATATAAAGGACTATTTTATGGCGTATTGCCTGAGAACATCCAATCCCAAATTGACGAGATTTTCTAGGTGTCACCCGTACCAGGCACCACCCGAATGTCGAAAATGCCATAGGTGCTTGGTACTTCCCGAATTTTGTCGAACGGAGTGAGGGTTACTGTCCACTTATAAGTGGTATAATGTTACAAAATTTAATCTGGAGGAGTTATTTTGACAAAAGAAAGGGAGAAAATTTTATCATTACTAAAATCCATAGTTGAGGAATCCTTGGAAGATTTACCTGTAAATATTTATTTGTTTGGATCATGGGCCCGCAAAGAAGAAAAAAGAACCTCAGATATTGATATTGCTTTAGAAGCAAAAGTAGAAATTCCTATTAATATATGGGTGGAATTGCGTGAAAAGATAGAAGAATCGAGTCTACCTTACCATGTTGATTTAGTAGATTTATCAAAAGCGAATCCAAAGATTATTCAAAAGGTGAAGGAGGAGGGAATTAAATGGAGAGATTACAAGAAAGAATACAAAGCGCAACCAAAGCATTAAAAACATTAGAAGAACTAGTTAAGATTAAAAAGCCGACAACGATTGAAAGGGATGCAGCAATTCAGCGATTTGAATATAGTTTTGAAGTTTGCTGGAAAGCTGGTAAGCAATTTCTTTTCGATGTCGAAGGAATAGACCTCGGTTCACCAAAAGGAGTTATTCGTTCATTAAGAACAGTTGGGATATTGTCTGAAGAAGAGACAATATTGGGATTACATATGGTTGATCATCGTAACTTGACCGTACATACTTATCACGAAGAATTAGCTGAAGAAATTTTCTCTTATTTGCCAAAATATTATGATTTGCTAACGAACTTCATAGCACGTATTCAAAGCCGTGTTCAATAAAACGTATCATTTAAAAAATGCGCAGCCAGATTGCTGCACGCAATGCATTACCGAGCTCCCGAGGTCCCGCCGGTGGCACCCGTACCAGGCACCAAGAAGTGCCACGGGTGCCTTTAGCCGGCGGCACCTACAATACATATCCATAAATGCAAATGAAGTGGAATAGGCTGCCGGCTAAAATGAATATATGGAAAATCTCATGGAAGCCCCAGTTTTTCAGCTGCAATGATTGGGGCTTAAATCCGTAAATGAGCCCTCCGATTGTATATGCGGCCCCTCCTAATATGAGAAACGTCATCCCGCCTGTACCGAGAACGGGCGCCAAGTCCCCTGTAAAGAATATCGCAATCCATCCCATCCCAAGATAAATCGCTGTCGAAAGCCATCTAGGCGCATGAAACCACGTCAGTTTAAAAATGACCCCGGCTATAGCCAGGCCATTGATGACAAAAAACAATACCCAGCCTAACGTTCCCCCTAAACTAATCAGACAGAACGGAGTATACGTCCCGGCGATTAGAACAAAAATCATCGAATGGTCAATCCGCCTTAAAAATGAGATTACCTTATCTTTTGCCATCACCATATGATACGTTGCCGATGCCGAATATAGCAAAATCATGCTCACTCCGAAAATGACTACTGCCGTGACTGCCATTCCAGAATGGCCTGATGAGAGTGCTTTACTAACAAGAGCAATTAGCCCGATTACCGCGAAAAACGCCCCGAACCAATGGGTTAAGCTGTTAATCGGTTCTCTAATAAAAGTTCGCAAATAAATCATCCTTTACCGTTTAATGTAGTTTTAAAAACTATATGTTAATGATATATGTATTATGTTATGTAGTCAATGTTTACTTTTCATTAAACCTTCCTTATAATTAAATCATCATGACAAATAGGAGCTAAAAAGCATGAAAAACATCGTTGAACTGATTGAAACATTGCATTTGGACGCCCAATTGACACTGGAGGATATTCCGGATTTGCATTTGTACATGGACCAGGTGATTCATCTTTTTGAAAATAAATTTGCCGGAACAAAACGTACCGAAGATGAAAAAGTGTTAACGAAAACGATGATTAATAATTATGCAAAGGGGAAATTGTTTTTTCCGGTAAAAAACAAAAAATATACGAGAGAACATATTATGTTAATTAGTATGATTTATCAGATGAAAAGTATACTTTCGATTAATGACATTAAGAAAACACTTGCCCAATTGAATGCAGCCATTGTGGAAGACGGCTTTGATTTAGAACCGTTATACGAGAACTTATTGGAACTGGCCGATAAAAACGTGGAACGAATCATTGCCGACAGCCGGGAAATGGAACAGGAAGCAGCAAAAAAAGCAGGAGAGGATAACGACTACTTGCAAAAACTGTTGCTCATTGCTTCTTTTACCCATATGAGCAGTGTATATCGCAGGATGGCGGAAAAATTAGTCGATGAAATCGAAGAACCGTCCAAATAGTTGTGATTATTGTCTGCTTCACGCTAAAATTGTGTTTGAGAGGAGAATGAAATAATGAATACATATCCAAATGTTGATGAAACAAAGGAATTGATTAAACAGCTCGTTTCTATCCCGAGTCCTTCTGGATATACGGAAAAAGTGATACAATACGTCGAAAATATTTTTAATGATTTAGGAGTAGAATCAAAGCGCAACAATAAAGGTGGTCTTATTGCGACGCTCCCCGGAAAAAATCAGGAGCAGCACCGAATATTAACTGCCCACGTGGATACGCTGGGAGCGATGGTGAAGGAAATAAAAAGCAATGGCCGGCTCCGTCTCGATTTAATCGGCGGATTCCGTTACAACTCCATTGAAGGGGAGTACTGTACGATTCATACTTCCAGCGGCAAAAAATTTACCGGAACTATTTTAATGCATCAGACCTCGGTCCATGTATACAAAGATGCAGGGAAAGCGGAACGCAATCAGGAAAACATGGAAGTGCGAATCGATGCGAAGGTGAAGAACGAGGAAGATGTTCGCGCCCTTGGTATTGAAGTCGGGGATTTTGTCTCCTTTGACCCGCGGGTGGAGCTGACCGATAACGGTTTTATTAAATCCCGGCATTTAGATGATAAAGCAAGTGTTGCAATTTTAATCCAGCTGATTAAACGGCTGAAGGAAGAAAATATTACATTGCCATACACAACCCATTTTCTCATTTCTAATAATGAAGAAATCGGATATGGAGGAAATTCCAACATTCCCGAAGAAACGGTGGAATATTTGGCAGTGGACATGGGTGCCATTGGCGACGGGCAAGCGACCGATGAATACACGGTTTCCATTTGTGCGAAGGATTCCAGCGGCCCGTACCATTACGGTTTGCGGAACCATTTGATCCATCTGGCTAAAGAAAACGGCATTGAATATAAAGTGGATATTTATCCGTATTACGGATCCGATGCTTCTGCTGCCATTCGTGCCGGGCATGATATTGTGCACGGATTAATCGGCCCAGGAATCGATGCTTCCCACGCCTTTGAAAGAACCCATGAAGATTCATTAAAGCATACGGAAAATCTTCTTTATCATTACGTCCAATCCAACATGGTTTTGGAATAATTTACAGGGCGGGACTGGAAGTATAGTCCCGTCCTTTTGTATTGTTCTGATGCGAAAAAAACAGAATCGCTGATATTTTTCTGGGAAAGCCCGATAATTTGCGAGGAGCGCTGATATATTCAGGTTTCCGACCGAAATGTTATCGAGAAACGCTGATAAATTGAAAAAAGCTGATATATTTTTGTAAGCGTTCGATAAAATTGCATTAACGCCGAAATATTTGGATTTTCGCCGAAATCCTCGAAAATAACGCCGATAAAAGAAGAAAAGCTGATATTTTTCCGAGAACGTTCGATAAATTTGCAGATACGCCGAAAAAATTGGAGGAGCGCCGAAATCTCTATGAAAAACGCTGATAAATACAGTTTCGCTGATATTTTTTTGTAAATGCACGATAAATTGAAAGAAAAGCTGAAAAATATCCATATCCGCTGATATATTCCTATGAAACGCCGAAAAAAATTGAAGTGCCCATTAAAATTCATATAAAAGAAAGTAGGTTTTTAAAATGAAGCTAAGCATATTGGACCAGGTTCCGGTTTCAGCTGGGGTTACTCCAAAGCAGGCGCTGGAGGAAACGATTAAACTCGCAAAAGCAGCAGACGAATTAGGCTATACGCGATATTGGGTGGCCGAACACCATGATTTAGATGGCCTGGCATTACCTGCACCCGACATTCTTCTCGGGATCATCGGTTCCGTGACGAAGCGCATTCGCGTTGGGTCTGGCGCGGTGCTTTTGCCGAATTATAAACCTTTTAACATTGCAGAACGGTATAACGTATTGGCGACCCTTTTTCCCGGCCGGGTAGATATCGGCATTGGCCGGGCCCCGGGAGGTTCTGCTGAAGTTTCCATTGCCCTTGCTGATAATTTTTTGGATAAAGTGCGCAGCTTTCCCGAATTGATCGATGAATTGCTGCACTTTTTGCATCAGGATTTTCCTGAAGGTCATCTTTATGCAAAAATTGCTCCGTCTCCCGTTCCCGACAAAACTCCGACACCTTGGCTTTTAGGTACGAGCGGAAAAAGTGCAATTCTCGCTGCGGAGAAAGGATTGCCTTATGTATTTGGCCATTTTATGAGCGGAGAAGACGGACCGGAAATTGTGAAAACCTATCGAGAACAATGCAAAAAAACGGAACCGAAAGCTTTCGTTGCGGTGTCCGTCATTTGCGCGGAGACGACAGAGGAAGCAGAGGAACTCGCTCTCAGCAATTATGTATGGAAGCTCCAGCAAGATAAAGGGATTGCTAAAAATGGGGTCCCATCGGTGGAAGAGGCAAAACGATATCCCTTTACAAAAAAAGAACTGGAAACGGTACAAAACATGAAGGAAAAGCTCATTGTCGGAAATCCAAAAAAAGTAAAGCAAAAACTGGAACAATTGCAAAAGGAGTATGAAGTGGATGAGCTGATGATTGTCACTATCACCCACAGTTACGAAGCGCGTAAAAAATCCTATGAATTGCTGGCAGCAGAATTCGGTCTTCTTGACTGATTCTGCTTTTTTTTTTGCACATCACGTGCCCCGGCGCTACAACCATTCCCTCAGAAATCTATCAAGTCCTATCTCGAAATACGCCTCAAGTACTATGCAAAATATTTCTCAGGCTCGTTATAGAAGAATGCGTTTCCCGGTATGATGAAATCAAGATAAGAGAAAGGAGGAGCGAGCTTGAGAAAATTTCTATTATTCCTCGCTGGATTGGCAGCAGCCCTTGTAATCTTAGCAATGATTGGCCCGATGGCCCTGTTAGCCTTAGGGGCATGGCTGCTTTATCTCATCTTTAAGCAATTTATGAAGAGTGATTCCGTCGGTGGGAAAATCGGCTGGGTCGTGCTGGGGCTGATTGTCCTGAGCATAACATTTGCCAATGGCTACGCGGTGATTGGATTAGGAGCAGCGATTATCCTATATCTCGTCATCAAAAATTGGAACAAGGATGATTCCGTCATCGATGCAGCATCGGACGATCCCTTTACAAATTTTGAACGCCAATGGGCAGATTTAAATAAATAATAAGGAGTGGTTGTAAATGGCAAATCTTTTTACACGAATTAAAGATTCTATCGAAGCTGATTTACATGATGTATTAGATAAGAAGGAGCAGAAGAATCCGATTAAAGCGCTGAACCAATATTTGCGCCAGGCGGAAGCAGAAAAGGAAAAGGTGAAAAAACTTATAGAACGTCAATACCGTTTGAAGGAAGAGTTTGCGAAGGAGCATTTCCGGGCACAGGAATTGGCTGACAAACGGCTGAAACAGGCAAACATTGCTGAGAAAGCCGGGGAAGAAGCATTATACGAATTTGCGATGAAAGAGCACGAAGAGTATCAAGGCCGGGCTGACCGGATGAAAGTATCGATGCAAGAAGCGTCGGCACAGCTGGAAAATCTGGAACAAAAATACGAAGAAATGAAACATCAGCTTAAGGATATGCACCTGAGACGGATGGAACTGATGGGCCGGGAAAATATCGCCCATGCCAACCATCAGATCAATCAAGTCATTTCCAATATTTCCGACAAACCGTTTTCGAAATTTGCCGAAATGGAAAGATATATTGAGTGTTTAGAGCGGAAAGTGAACGATGCTTACTATCGCAGCACGTTTGACAGCAAAATTGCCAAACTGGAAAAGGAATTGCAAGAAAAGGCGAATTAAGGCAGAAATACATTCATTCTGGTGATTAGGACTATCACCGAAAAGGAAATACATGGTATACTAGTACAGGCTACTTTTGCACGGAGCCTGTACTAACTATTAATAAAGGGAGGGTCACAACATGTTCAAACGATTGCAAACGGATACGTTCAATTGGATTATGATAATTGGTGTGATCCTTCTTGTCATTGAAATTATATTTTTCTTCGGCGGAACTATTTTTCCTGCGATTTTTACGTGCTTATTTGCCTACATCGGATGGAAAAATTTCCATCGCTTATGGGGGAAAATCGTCTTTTGGATTTTTATCATTAGCGGAGTGTTTTTCGTCCTCAATCTAATGGCAGTTCGTTTTATTATTGTTGCTGCACTGATTCTATTTATTATGGATTATTCGAGATCAAAAAAAGAAGGCAAATTTGTTGCTCCGATTTTGCCCGGTGAAGAAAAAAAGGGCGAATATATTAAAGTGGAGCCGTTATTTGACCACCGGTTGTTTGAAGACCAGAAAACCCCCGATTCGGCATACGGATGGCGGGATGTAAATATCCATGGCGGATTTGGCGATCGGATTATTGATTTAAGCAATACGGTGCTGCCTAATGATACTGCTGTCATTTCCATCAGGCACTTTATCGGCAATATCGAAATTTACGTTCCTTATGAAGTAGAAGTGAGCGTCCATCATAGTTCCGTTTTTGGAAGAGCCCATATTTTTGGCCATTCCCATTGGAAATTAATGAATAAATCGTTGCATTATCAGACGGAACATTACGATTCGGCCTATCCGCGGGTGAAAATTATCACCTCTCTATTCTCTGGGGATATAGAGGTGAAACGGATATGAATGTCGTCCTGCGTTACGTCTTTATTTCCATATTTCTCTCTTCCTTCCTGGCAACGGCCGTCCTCAGCATTACGTGGCTAGCTGTCCCGACCTTCGATTGGACGTTTTTATGGAAACAGGAAATCGGCAGTGTTCCGTTTTTCGGCTGGATTTTAGGTACGGTCATCCTTGTCGGTGCCATTGTCGGGGTGTCCGTCGGCTATTATTGGAAACAGCAATACCAGCAAGTAGACCGGACACTAGCCGGGCTGGTGAAAGGCCAGCAAACTTTAATCCCGGAAGAATCATTGAAAGATTTAGGAGGTATTGGCGAACGGATCCAGGAACTGCAGGAAAAAATGCGGCAGCAGGCAGAATTGTCCCAGCGCCTAGCCACCGAACGGGCGGAGGAAAGGGAAAAAAGCCTGCAAGAAATTGTTGTTCAGGAACGGAACCGTTTAGCGAGGGAACTTCATGATTCCGTCAGTCAGCAGTTGTTTGCCGCTTCAATGATGATGTCGGCGATTAATCAGGCCGGCCCTCCGAAAGACCCGAAGATGAACAAGCGGCTAAAAATGGTAGAAAAAATGATCCAGCAGTCGCAACTGGAAATGCGGGCATTGCTTCTTCACCTTCGCCCCGTTGCTTTAAAAGGCAAGTCGCTGAAAGAAGGGGTGGAAGAACTGCTGAAAGAAATGCAGCAGAAAGTGCCGATGAACATAACATGGAAACTGGAAGATATTCAGGTCGATAAAGGAATCGAAGACCAGCTTTTTCGCATCTTGCAGGAGTCCGTTTCCAACACTTTTCGCCATGCCGATGCGTCCTCGTTGCATGTCATGCTAATTGAACGGGACGAAACGGTCATTTTGCGTGTCGTTGATGATGGGGTCGGGTTTGATATTGAAAAGGTGAAAACCGGTTCCTACGGATTGACGAATATGCGGGAGCGCGCCGTAGAACTTGGCGGTACGTTGAAGATAATCAGCCTGCCAAATGAAGGAACTCAATTGGAGGTAAAGGTCCCGATCATAAGAAAAGGGGGTAAAGAAAATGATTAAAATTTTATTTGCCGATGATCATGAAATGGTTCGGATTGGGGTTTCCGCTTATTTATCCAGCCAGCCGGATATGGAGGTAGTCGCCGAGGCAGATGACGGGACGACGGCGGTTCAGCTCGCCCTCGAATTGCGTCCGGATATTATATTGATGGATCTCGTAATGAAAGAAATGGACGGCATCGAAGCAACAAAACGGATTATTGCCGAATGGCCGGAGGCGAAAATCATTATCGTTACCAGCTTTTTGGATGACGAAAAAGTGTATCCGGCTTTAGAAGCAGGTGCTGCCAGCTATATGCTGAAAACGTCCAAGGCTGAAGAAATCGCCGAAGCCATTCGAGCTACGTATAAAGGACAAACGATTTTAGAGCCGGAAGTAACGGGAAAAATTATGAACCGGATGCGGGCGAAACAGGAAAAGCATTTGCATGACCAGCTGACGGAACGGGAAATGGAAGTGCTGCTAATGCTTGCCCAAGGGAAAACGAACCAGGAAATTGCCGACGAACTGTTTATATCTCTGAAAACGGTAAAAGTACATGTAAGCAATATACTTAGCAAATTAGAAGTCCAGGACCGGACCCAGGCGGTGATTTATGCCTTTAAACACGGACTGGTAAAATAATGAAATGCGGGAATATGAACTCACCACTTGGGTTTATATTCTTTTTTCTTTTTTAACAGGATTAAGCGCTCAACGAGACCGTAAATCGAGATTAGTTCATAGAGAACGATTAGCTCCGGCGGGAATTTCGTCGGATGAATTTCGTTGTCTTTTGTCAATTCTTCGTTGTCCTCCCAAAATAATTCCATCAATTCCTGCTGTGTTTCCTGAAAATGTTCCTCTTCATACTGATCCGGATGTAGCAGTATATTCCCTAATTCCTCCGCTGCCTGAATGATTATTTTCTTTTCTTTCGCAGTCCACGATAAGGTAGATACTGGAGTTTCGATCAGATTATCAAGATGGTCGCGGATCCTCCTTAAACATTGGACCATTCCCTGTGCCTTTGAATAGGAAAATTCCTTCTGTTTCAACAAAGGATGATATTTGTTTTCTTCCTGCTGAAAACGGATGAATGTATCAAGCTGTTCAATGTGCTTGTCAATGTTTTCCAGCATGTTCCGTTCTTCCGATTGATTACGGCGAGCAAGATTTTCCAACATTTGACGGAAAAGGTTTGTCAGTGTTTTTCCCATGGCCGCGCTCGTTTTCTTAAAATAATGGGATATATCATCCCGGTAATCTGGAGGCAAAATAAACATATTTACTAAAGTGGAGACGGCAAGTCCTATCGTTGTTGTTCCTAACCGGATGAAAAAGGCAACGGCAAAATTGTCGTGAATCACTTCCACCATGGCAACCGATGTCAGCGTTGCAACGAGCAGTCCGGCAAACAGTTTTAAACGAAAACAGGTAGCAATCGTAAGTACTGCAGCTAGGGTATACGTCAATGGTGAATTGCCAAACAAAGAGATAAATAGAACGGCGTAAAAGGATCCGATTGCAGATGCCGGAAATCGGACGATTCCCTTTTTAATGGAATCAGCAACGGTAGGTTCAACGGTCACAATCGCTGTAATCACGGCAAATACCGGCGGCCAATGAAGGAGCTCGCATAGCCAGGCCGTCAAAAGTACTGCAATTCCTGTTTTGATTGTACGGTTCCCGATTAAGGCAAAACTTTTCATACCCTTTTCACCTACGATATTTTTCCATTATCTATAGGAATAGCTTATCATGTTTTTTCCTGCTTTTGGCAATACTTCCGAATCTTTAATCAGTGGAAAGAAAAATTTTTCAAATATTTTTAAAAAAAGGGTTGCAATTCATCATTCCTTCGACTAAACTGTATTATAACAAAATTAATAAATAAAAACTGTTATATAAAAAGGAGGAGCGAAATGCAGGCAGTGTACTGTCCCGAATGCGGGCGAGAAGTGGATGGAAAAAGCTATACGCTGGAATGTGATTATTGTCTTTCGAAAAAAGAAGACTAATTTTTTTGCACCTTATGTTATATAACAATAAAAAATATAATCAATCTATATTATAACAGGGAGGCGAGATTTTGCTTACGAAGCCAAAAATTGCCGTTCAAAGCAAAAAGCGTTATGAAGAAATATTAACGCCGAAAGCATTGGCGTTTTTGGAGAAATTGCATGACCATTTCGATGAACGGCGCAGAAACTTGCTGGAATTGCGGCAGCATATGCAGGAGGAATTAAATAAGGGGAAAAGGCTCGGCTTTCTCCGAGAAACAAAGTCCATCCGTGAAGGAGATTGGACAATTGCACCATTGCCAAAGGATCTTCTGGACCGGCGGGTGGAAATAACCGGGCCTGTCGACCGGAAAATGATGATCAATGCGCTGAACTCCGGAGCGAAAACGTTTATGGCGGATTTTGAAGATGCATCATCTCCGACGTGGGAAAACATGATGGAAGGACAAATCAACTTACGGGATGCGATCCGCAGAGAAATCGACTTTCAGGCAGATAATGGGAAATATTACAAGCTGAAGGAAGATACGGCCGTTCTCATCGTCAGGCCCCGCGGCTGGCATTTGGAGGAGAAGCATATTCAGGTGGCAGGCCGGCCGATGTCTGGCAGTTTAGTAGATTTTGGGCTTTATTTTTTCCATAATGCGAAAGAGTTAATCAAAAGAGGTACGGGACCGTATTTTTATTTGCCAAAGCTGGAAAATCATCTCGAAGCCCGGCTCTGGAATGATGTCTTTGTCTTTGCGCAAAATGATTTAGGCATTCCTCAAGGGACAATTAAAGCAACGGTGTTGATTGAAACGATTACCGCTGCCTTTGAGATGGATGAAATTTTGTATGAACTGCGGGACCATTCAGCAGGCTTAAATTGCGGCAGATGGGATTATATATTCAGCTTTATTAAGAAATTTCAAAAGCATCCGGATGTCATTTTGCCGGACCGGTCTGTTGTGACGATGGAAGTTCCGTTTATGCGGGCGTACTCCCTCCTGGCTATTCAAACGTGCCATAAACGGAATGCGCCGGCAATTGGTGGCATGGCGGCCCATATTCCAGTGAAAAATGATGAAAAGAAAAATGCCGTTGCCTTTGAAAAGGTAAGACAGGATAAGGAGCGGGAAGCAAGGGACGGCCATGACGGCACCTGGGTTGCTCATCCTGGTATGGTTTCTCTCGTAAAAGCGGTTTTTGATCAGCAAATGCCAACGCCAAATCAGATCCACCGTAAGCTGGAAGATGTCCATGTTAAGGAAGAAGACCTTTTAGAAGTGCCCCAGGGAGAAATTACGGAAGAAGGACTGCGGACAAATATTAGCGTCGGGATTCAATACATTGCTGCTTGGCTTAAAGGACGGGGAGCAGTACCAATTAATCATTTAATGGAAGATGCAGCCACAGCGGAAATATCCCGGGCACAAGTATGGCAATGGATCCGTCATCCGAAAGGAATTTTAAACGACGGAAGAAAGGTCACACTGGATTTGGCAGAAGCGGTGATAATGGAAGAACTGCAAAAATTGAAAGATGCGTTTGGAGAAGCAGTGTATGAAAACGGGAAGTACGAGCAAGCAGCAGAAATTTTCCGGAAGTTAATCCGTGAAGATGAGTTTGTTGAGTTTTTAACGTTACCTGCTTATGAACAATTAGAAGGGGGAAATGAGAAATGAATCGTGTTGAAGCATTAAAGAAGGATTGGGAGAATAATACGCGCTGGAAAGGAATTGAACGGCCTTACAAGGCAGAGGATGTCATCCGTCTAAGAGGCTCCATCGATATTGAATATACGCTGGCAACAAGGGGAGCACAAAAATTATGGAATCTATTTCAAACGGAAGATTACGTTCATGCCCTCGGCGCACTGACGGGAAACCAGGCAGTCCAGCAAGTTAAAGCCGGGTTAAAAGCGATTTATTTAAGCGGCTGGCAAGTTGCGGCGGATGCGAACCTGGCTGGGCATATGTATCCAGACCAAAGTTTGTATCCGGCAAATAGTGTCCCGCACGTTGTGAAGCGGATTAATCAGGCATTGCAGCGGGCGGACCAAATTCATTATTCCGAAGGAAAAGAGGATATCGACTGGTTTGTGCCAATTGTTGCCGATGCGGAAGCAGGGTTTGGCGGACAGTTGAATGTGTTTGAGCTAATGAAGGGTATGATTGAAGCAGGGGCGGCGGCTGTTCATTTTGAAGACCAGCTATCTTCTGAGAAAAAATGCGGCCATCTTGGCGGAAAAGTTTTATTGCCGACGCAAACCGCTGTCCGCAATTTAATTGCTGCCCGCTTTGCGGCAGACGTGATGGGGACTCCGACGATTATTATCGCCCGGACCGATGCCAACGCAGCCGATTTAATTACGAGCGATGTCGATCCGTATGATGCTCCATTTATAACCGGGGAAAGAACGCCAGAAGGATTTTACCGTACAAAAGCTGGAATTGATCAGGCCATTGCCCGCGGACTCGCCTATGCGCCGTATGCCGATTTAATCTGGTGTGAAACGGCAGAGCCAAATCTGGAAGAAGCGAAGCAGTTCGCTGATGCCATTCACGAGCGATACCCGGATAAGATGCTTGCTTACAATTGTTCTCCTTCCTTTAACTGGAAACTGAAGCTGTCCGATGAGGAAATCGCCAATTTCCAGAAAGAGCTAGGGAAGATGGGATACAAATTCCAGTTTGTCACTTTGGCTGGATTCCATGCCTTGAATCATAGCATGTTTGAATTGGCCCGCAAATATAAAGAAGAAGGAATGGCCGCCTATTCCGAATTGCAGCAGGCAGAATTTGCCAGCGAAGCATACGGTTATACCGCTACCCGCCATCAGCGGGAAGTAGGAACCGGCTATTTCGACGAAGTAGCTCAAGTCATCAGCGGCGGAACATCCTCCACGACCGCTTTAAAAGGTTCAACAGAAGAAGCCCAATTTACAAGCTGATACGAAATTTACCGGTGCAGACCGCTTGCGGTTTGCACTTATTTTTTGTGCTTCCCAGAAAGAGAAGTGCCATCGAAATGAAATCTATTAAACAAGAAAAACATTTTTTTGTAAAATATTGCGCCATTATTACTGGACAACATTCTTATCTTTTTATGTTTGCTAGTTCCTCGGGAGTATAAATACGCAAAATATTTTTGTGAAATAAGCAAACATACCCGCTCCTTTATTCGTGCAAATATAAAAAAAGATGTCAGTTTTGAAATATATTTGTAACATAACGATAATATGTGTGAAATTTTGTCGTGTTATACTACAAACGGTAATTTTAATAGGAACATTTACATAATCGGATACAAATAGACAAAAGTAGATATATATCCTTATGAATGTTTAGGGAAGCGAGGAAGCAAAGTTGAAAAAGTTTTTAACTGCGGTAAGTGCGGTTGCTATTATTGGCTTTGGAATAACGACATTTCACGATATTACATATGCTGAAAAAAGTTTGCAAGAAGTAAAAGAAGAACGTTCCCAAATTAAGAAAAGTTTATCAGATGCTGAAAGCCAAGTTGCTGATATTTTAATAGAATTAAAAGAATTGGAAAAAGAAATCGCTGCTGTGAATTATTCATTAAACCAAAACGAAAAAATGCTGAATGAAATCAAGAATGATATTCGCGTTACTGAAGAAGAGTCAGAACAATTACAAAAAGAAATTGAAGAACTGGAGGCAAATATTGAAAAACGTTTTAATATTTTAAAGGATCGAGTATCCACCTATCAGAAGACTGGTGGAGCAGTAAGTTACTTAGAAGTGATTTTCGGTTCAAAAAGTTTTGGTGATTTCATTAGTAGAGTATCGGCAGTGAATAAAATAGCAGATTCAGATGCAAGATTAATTGAGAAACAAGAAGAAGACAAACGAAAAGTTGAAGAAAAACAAGAAGAGTTGCAAAATAAACTTGAAGAGTTAACTGGAATGCAGCAAGAGTTAGAAGAAATGAATCAACTGATCAGAGAACAAAAACAGCAGGTGGAAAGTCAAAAAGAAGCTTTAAAAGCAAAAGAAACGGAATTAAATAATAAAATTAAATCGTTAAAAATGAAGGATAGTGAATTAAAAGCTCTTGAGAATAAGCTAAAATTACCGAAAGTACAAACATTATCCTACTCTAGCAATACAAAAACATCGTCGTCAAACGGAGGCAGTAGTAGTTCTGCTCCTGCCGGTAGTGGATTTTTCGCATGGCCAACGAGCGGAGGATATGTTTCTAGCTATATGGGGCCAAGATGGAATAGTCAACATAAAGGTATAGATATTGCACGAACGAATCGAAGTGTTGTTCCACCAATCTTTGCTGCTGCCGATGGTGTTGTAGAATCTGCAGGTTATAATAGTGGAGGATATGGAAATCGAATAGTTATAAGGCATGCAAATGGATTAAAAACGGTGTATGCTCATTTATCTTCCATTAGTGTGAAACCTGGACAAAAAGTTTCTAGAGGACAAAAAATTGGTGTAATGGGTGCGACCGGAAATTCAACAGGAATTCATTTACATTTTGAAGTTTATAAAAACGGTGCATTGCAAAATCCTTTAGATTATTTATAAAGGTTCTATGTCAAATGTTGGGGTTAAGGCTACCGCGCTTGCGCTTGGTGGCCTCTTCCTTTATTGGTGAAATAAATTTCACCAATAAAGGAAGAGGAGTAAAAGGAAACTGTCTTCCTAACCCACATGAACTCCAATTTCTTTATACTTGTGCGATAGTAATATTCGTGCACGGGAACGTCTAAAGTTTCTAAATCCAAACGCATTCCGTTTCATGACTTTCGTGTGATTATTAATCCCTTCTAAAAATCCATTTGAATATCCATATACAAAGCTGTTTAATATCTCTGTTTGCCAGTTCTTTAAGGTCTGAATATTTCTTTTAAATTCTGGGATTCCTGATTCTTCCACCAACTCATAAAAGCGATATAAACCTTTTTTTGTTTCTTGGATTTTCTCAAGGCCATTCTGTTTTGCTTGTTGGAACCATTTACAGTACTTTTCTTTTAATTGATAAGCTGCTCTTAATTCTTCCGACATCTGACAATACCTGTTCAAGTACCATCGATCCTTATCAGATAATTTCCCACTGTCCTTGTAAAATACATAACGCATTTTTTTGCACTTTTTCCGATCGTAGTCATTCCAAGTACTTTGTACCCGCCTGCGAACGGCATCTAATGCCCAATAAATATACCGGCAAAAATGAAAACGATCTGCGACAATCACCGGTCTATCTAGAGCTTTGTTCACCGCAGCTTTAAAGGATGGGCTCATATCCATTACTACGACATCTACCTTTGCCCCATACTTACGCAGGTAGTTGGCAATGGTTTTTTTCCTCCGATTCGGAAGAATGTCAATGGGTTCCTTTGTTTCCCCATTTGCGATAATGACTTGATATTTACCCTCTTTTGTATCGCCTTTGTATTCATCGATGGAGATGACACGAGGAAGCTCCTCTACATCTTTTAGCTCTTTCTCTGCAAGCTCATCAAATCTGCGAATGATAGTAGATGGGGAAGCGCCAAATTGCTGGCTAATTTCTTTAAATGTCTTCGCTCTTACACTGCGTATATTTACGGCTCGATTCCATTCTTTGGAAAAACGCTGGTAACGATCCACAATCGTATTTTTCTCATAAAATCTCTTGCCACATGTATCACATCTATATCTGCGCTTCCGATAAAAAATATAGCTTAAACGCTCAAACCATTTTAAATGCTTGATTTTTTGCACTCGATAATCATGTATTTTTCTCGTTTTTTTACCACATTTTGGGCATATATGGGTTTGGACCTTCATTTCGACAAATATGGCTATTCGATCCTCAAATTCCTCCACCTTTGTAATAATTACATCTTCTAAACCAGGAATTTTTATGGTATTATTCATTTACGCGCTTCTCCTCTCTTTTTGCTTGTTTCTGGTCAATTCAAGTATAAAAGAAATTGGAGAAGCGTGTTTTTATTTGTCTTTAAATTATTTTTAAACCCCAACATTTAGTATAGAGCCTTTATAAAAATAATTAGCATTTCGTAAGTAACACTAAACTTGCGAAATGCTTTTTTGTTGTCTTCCAATTTAATAGATTTTTATATTTTTCTGCTTTTTAGGCTTTTTAGGGGAGATTAAAGCAAGCATTTCCATGAACAATTTTGTTGGAGTTATTGCTTTTGAGGAGACATTATAAAGCTTATAAGTGCACTTCTGTAGGAATTTTTACTCCCGTGTGAATCATTCAAAAGCTCTTATGAGCACTTTCGCCGATTTTTTTGCTTCAGAATGGACAATAGAACCCCTCTATGAGCCCTTTTACCATCAATTTTGCTCGAAAATAGACATTAGAGCGGCTCTATAAGCACTTTCGTCGAAGTTTTCGCGTCAAAATGTACATTAGAACGGCTCTATAAGCACTTTTACCGAATTTTTCACTTCAAAATGTCCAATAGACACCCTTTAAAAGCCCTTTTTCCGGAATTTCGGCTTCAAAATGGACGTTAGAGCTCCCTTATAAACACTTTCAACGCATTTATTGCTCTAAAACGTACATTAGAATACTTCTATAAGCACTTCTTGATCATTTCTGCAGCAATAGTGGACTATAGAGTTGATTAAAACATCAAATCCCTTTCAAAATAAGATATAAAAGACACCTTAGTGCCTTGTTAGGGCAAAAGGTGTCTTATTCTTCCGTATTTTCTTCTCTTAAATATTTCCCATTGACGTAGCCGTCGACATTTTCATTTTTTACATAAACCCAGCCGTCCGCATTATCGAGTTCTTCCACTTCCAGTGCTTCGTTATATGTAACTTGACCGACGATTTCTGCATCAGCGCTGGGACCGCTCCGCACGTTTAATATATCCGCATCCACATATTTAATTACCGTCTCCTGGTCCTCGGAGGTAGAATCGTCATCAGCCTCATTTTCATCGTCATTCGGAGTTAGCGGCTCTTCTCCGTCTGGTTTATCATCGACCGTTTCATCCAAATCTAATGAAATTGCTTGTACGTTAGAGTCAAATGTTGGATTCATAAATTGAATTTGCATAATTCCGATAAAAATGATAAGTCCAATAGAAAATAAAGTGAGAAGAAAAATATAAATGCCTTTCTTTCTTTCCATTTTCATTCTCCTAACTTATCTACTGAATCTATTATACTGGAAGACTATGCAAATGAAAACCTGCTGCTGCGATATTTTCACAGAGGTATAATATTAAAAAGAAAAAGGATCGCGCTCGGGTCGCAATCCTTTTTAAGCTTCCTGGCATGCAGGGCAGAGGCCGTAAATTTCAAATTTATGATCCTCAATCATATAATTTGCCAACATTTGTTTTACTTCGTCCATTGGGCATACGTCAATTTCTTTCGTTCTGCCGCAAAGATTACAAATAAAATGATGGTGATGTTCATTGGAACAATTCATGCGAAAAAGTTTTTCCCCATTTAGTTCTGTCGTTTCTAAAATACCGACTTCATTATAAAGATGCAAATTGCGATAAATTGTATCAAAGCTAATTCCTTCATTTTGCTTTTCTAAATATTGGATTAAATCTTTTGCAGACCGGTAACCATCTTCCTGGGAAAAATAAGTAAGAATATCTTTTCTTCTTCCTGTAGCTTTATAGCCCTTTTCTTTTAAAATCTTTATCGCTTCATTTACATTCATAAAGATTCCCTCACTTTTTTACTGCCAATTCCCCATTTGTTTTTCGCAATTGCAAGAAGCAGAATGATTATCGAAGTAACGACGATCGTTCCTCCAGGGGGGATATTTAAATAGTAGCCTGCTATAATTCCGATAATGACGGAAAGCTCTCCAAACAAAATCGATAAAACCATCATTTGTTTGAAACCTTTTGCCAGGCGCATTGCTGCAGCAACAGGCAATGTCATTAAGGCGGAAACGAGCAGGACTCCAACGATTCGGATCGATGCGGCAATGACGAGTGCCGTCAGCATGATAAACAGCAGATGGATTCCTTTTGCGTGTAAGCCGGAAATAGCCGCATGCTCTTCATCAAAGGAAAGGGTAAATAATTCTTTATAAAATAATGCTACGATAACTGTTACAAAGATGGAAATACATAAAATCATCAAAAAATCTGTTCGGCTTACCGCAGATACGGAGCCAAACAAATAATTGAACAGGTCGTTATTAAAACCGTTGGCGACGGCAATGAAAATAACGCTGAAGCCGACCCCTCCGGATAAAATAATGGGAATGGCAATTTCCTGATATGCTTTGTAAACATAACGCAATTTTTCAATTAGCACTGATCCGACAACGGAAAATACCATACCGCTATATAATGGTGAAAACGTAATGAGAAAAAGTTTTTCCATCATCAGTCCGAAGGCGATTCCAGCCAAAGTGACATGGGATAGGGCGTCGGCAATGAGCGAGAGTCTCCGGACGACGATAAACGTTCCGAGCAATGGGGCGATGATGCCAATCAGTATTCCGGTGAAAAAAGTAAAGCGTAAAAATTCGTACTGAAAAAAATCTGTGATCATTGTTGTTCCTCCGGTGAATGATGATGGGTCACCAAATTGACATTGTGCCCGTAAATCATCGATAAGTCTTTTTCTTTCATGTCTTCAAATTGTTCCGGCTTTCCGTGGAAATGCAAAGTTTTATTCAGGCAAACGACATCTGTTGCGTGTTCCGTCATCGTTCCCGTATCGTGGGTAATCAATAATAATGTGATTTTTTCTTCCTTATTAAGCCGATGCAGCAATTCATAAAATTTATGCACATTTTCCTGGTCGACACCCACCGTCGGCTCATCCAAGATTAACAGTTCCGGATCATTGACAAGGGCCCGGGCAATAAAAATTCGCTGCTGCTGGCCTCCGGATAAATTGCCAATGTTTTCATTGGCGTAGTCCAGCATTCCCACCTGGTCAATGGCGTGTAATATTTTTTCCTTATGATATTTGTTGAAAAAGCGAAAATAGCCTACCTTTGCCGTAAGTCCTGTGGAAACAACTTCATAGACCGTTGCGGGAAAGCCTCTATTGAAGGAGTTTGCCTTTTGGGAAACAAAGCCGATTTTTTGCCAATCTTTAAACTGGCTGATTGGCTGCTGAAACAAGGTGACTTCCCCTTCATCCGGCTTTAGCAGTCCGAGCATAATTTTAACAAGAGTCGTTTTTCCGCCGCCATTCGGGCCGACTAAACCGATGAATGCACCTTGCGGAATATCCAGATTCACCCGGTCGAGCACTTTTTTTCGTTCATAGGTAAAACTAATATTATTCATCGATACAATAATATCGTTCAATACAATTCCTCCTTCCCGGCCTATTCCGTTGCTTTAAGCAGAGTATCCAAGTTTTTACGCATCAAGGACAGGTAATCTTCATTATTTGCAATATCTTCCTCCGTCAATACAGCTAAATTGTGCAATGTTAGGGGATCTAGCCCGATTTCCTGCTCAATGACTTCGCTAATTCGGCTGGAGGTGTTTTGCTCGTAAAGAATGTACTTTAATTGATGTTCCTTCGCTTCATCAATTATTTTTGTCAATTGCTGTTGAGAAGGCTCTGTACTGGATGATAAGCCGAGAATCGAAATTTGCTTAATTCCGTACCGTTCTTCCCAATAACCGTACGCCGCATGTGAAACGAGGATGTTTCTGTTTGGCTGGGAAGACAGTGTTCGCTGAAATTCTTCACCAAGCTCCGTTAAATCTTCTTTTAGCGTTTGAAAGTTTTCTTGGAAAAGCTCTTCATTTTCAGGACTGATTTCAACCAGATGATTTGTAATGACTTCCGACATTTTTATCATCCGGATCGGATCCAGCCAAATATGGGGATCGAAATCTCCGTGATGGTGTTCTTCATCTTCATGGTGATGCTCTCCATCAAGAGAAAGAAACAATTCTTCATATTCCCCTAACTCAATAAGGGAAACTTTCTCCGATTGCAATGCTTCCGCCGCAGCATCAGCAAACGGCTCCATCTGATTTCCTAAATAAATGAAGGCATCACTTTCCGCAATTTTCGTCATATCCCTTGTGGACGGTTCGTAGGAATGGGCATCTACACCGGGAGGGTATATTGTTTCAACGGCGGCTAAATCTCCACTAATTCTTTCTGCAATATATTGAATCGGATAAACGGACGTATAAATTGTCAACTCGGTATCATCACTATTTGAATCTTGAGGGGAGCCGCATCCCGATGCAAGAACAGCCATGGCAATAAATAAGAAAATCGGTTTTAAATAACGCATATGTTTTCCCTTCTATGTCTGAATTTTCTCGTACGCGCATAAATAAAATACGTAATTATATTATCGTAATGATTACGATTTGTAAACAGGAATGATTACGATTACTAATAAATTTTTTATGTGCAAATAAAATAAACCGGGATGCCCATTGAATAAAAAGCCGCAAAGAAAGTTCTCTTAATATTCGAATATAATGATTGCAAAAAGTCAGAAATTATTTTATAGTAAAATAAACAGATAGTTCGCTATCTTTTATTTTTGGAGAGAAAATGAATGAGTATTCATTCAAAATTAGAATAGGGGGAGGAAATCATGAGCTACCAGATTAAAAAAGCTGCAGTACTAGGCTCCGGGGTGATGGGCTCCGGGATCGCAGCCCATTTGGCAAACGTCGGAATCCCGGTAATTATGCTGGATATCGTACCTCGGGAATTAACGAAGGAAGAGGCAGAAAAAGGGTTGACCCTTGACCATCCGGCAGTGCGAAACCGTATCCCGGCACAAAGCAAAAAAGCATTATTGAAACAGAAACCATCGCCAATTACTTCGAAAAGAACCCTGGAACTGATTGAAATCGGGAACATGGAAGACGATTTAGAAAAACTCGCTGACGTGGACTGGATTATTGAAGTAGTCGTCGAAAACCTGAAAATTAAGAAACAAGTATTTGCCAAAGTAGACCAGTTCCGGAAACCGGGAACGATTGTCAGCTCCAACACGTCGGGAATTTCCGTAAACGCCATGATTGAAGACTGTTCCGACGACATGAAAAAACATTTCTTAGGGACCCATTTCTTTAACCCGCCAAGATACTTAAAACTGCTCGAAGTCATTCCAACGAAATATACGGATCCGGAAGTATTAGCTTATATGAAAACATTCGGTGAGAACGTTCTTGGTAAAGGTGTCGTGGAAGCGAAGGACACGCCAAACTTTATTGCTAACCGTATCGGAACATACGGCTTGCTCGTTACCGTTCAGGAAATGTTAAATAAAGGCTTAACCGTCGGTGAAGTGGATTCAGTAACAGGACCGTTAATCGGGCGGCCGAAAAGCGCAACCTTCCGCACGTTGGATGTCGTCGGTCTAGATACGTTTATCCATGTGGCAAACAACGTGTATGACCAAGTGGAAGGGGAAGAAAAGAAAGTATTTGAAGTGCCGGAATTCATGCTGCAGATGAAAGAAAAGGGCATGATTGGGGCAAAAGCAGGCAAAGGATTTTTCAAAAAAGAAAAAGGTGTTATCTATCAATTAAATCCGGAAAGCCTCGAATATGAAGACAGGAAAAAATTTACAACGCCTGCTGTGGAAATGGCAAAACAGCAAAAAGGAACCCGGGCGAAATTGAAAACGCTTCTAAGTGCAAAAGGTGATCCGGCAGGAGACTTCATTTGGGCAGTAACGAAACGGACGCTTCTATATACAGCTGACCTTCTTGGTGAAATTGCCGACGATATCGTCTCCATCGATGATGCGATGAAGTGGGGATTCGGCTGGGAACTCGGTCCATTTGAAATGTGGGATGCTATCGGACTGGAAAAATCGGTGAAACGAATGCAGGAAGAAGGAGATACGATACCGGAGTGGGTGCTGAACCTTTTGGAAAAAGGAAATACATCCTTCTATAAAGCAGACAGCGGAAGCGTATATTTCTACCACAATGGTGAATATAAAGAGCGGCAATTTAATCGGAAAGAAATTCATATTAAGCGATTAAAAGAAACAAAGGGCGTTATTAAGAAAAATACCGGAGCAAGTCTGATTGATATGGGAGATGGAGTGGCGCTGCTTGAATTCCACTCGAAGAGCAATGCGCTAGGTCTCGATACGATGCAGATGGTGAAATTTGCCCTCGAAGAAGTTGAGAAAAATTACGTCGGACTCGTGATTGGCAACCAAGGGAAAAACTTCTCCGTCGGTGCAAACTTAGCCTTGATGCTGATGGAAGCACAGGACCAAAACTTTGACGAATTGGATTTAGTCATCCGCCAGTTCCAAAATATGACGATGCGTATTAAATATGCGGAAAAGCCGGTCGTCGTCGCGCCGTTTAATATGACGCTGGGCGGCGGTGCGGAAGTAACATTGCCGGCCGCAGCGGTTCAGGCCTCGGCAGAAACGTATATTGGGCTTGTGGAAGTTGGCGTCGGACTGATTCCTGGCGGCGGCGGAACGAAGGAATTGTACTTGAAGAAACTTCGCAACATGCCAAAAGGGATTGATTTTGACTTGATGAAAATCGCCAACGACGTATTTGAAAAAGTGGCAACGGCAAAGGTGTCCACTTCGGCGGAAGAGGCCTTCGAATATGGCTTCCTTGGAAAAGGGGATGGCATCAGCGTAAATCCGGACCATTTACTATACGATGCGAAAGAAAAAGTGCTTGCGCTGGCGAGAACAGGATATAAAAAGCCGCAGCCGGAGAAAATTCCGGTCGTCGGGGATGCCGGCTATGCTGCCATGGTCATGGGAGCAAAATCGATGCAATATGCCGGATATGCATCCGACCATGATATAAAGATTGCTGAAAAATTAGCCTATGTTCTATCCGGCGGAAGAATAAAAGAAGGAACGTTAATTGATGAGCAAGTTATGCTTGACTTGGAAAGAGAAGCATTTTTAAGTCTGATTGGCGAGCCGCTAACCCAGGCGAGAATGCAGCACATGTTATTAAAAGGAAAACCATTGCGTAATTAATATGGGGGAGGAGAAGGAAATGAAAGAAGCTGTAATCGTTGCAGGTGCAAGAACCCCTGTCGGAAAAGCCTTTAAAGGGTCATTAGCGAACACTAGACCGGATGATTTAGCCGCATTGACGATAAAAGAAACATTGAAGCGGGCCGGTGGCTATGACGGCAATATTGATGACGTTATTATCGGCTGTGCCATGCCGGAAGCTGAGCAAGGAATGAATATGGCGCGCAATGTTGCGGCACTGGCAGGATTGGATAAGGATGTTCCGGGAGTGACGATTAATCGCTATTGTTCTTCTGGTCTTCAGTCTATCGCCTTTGCGGCAGAGCGGATTATGGTCGGAGCAAGCGATACGATTATTGCCGGCGGTGCCGAATCAATGAGCCTGATTCCAATGGGCGGCCATGTCATTAAGCCAAACCCGACCCTCGTGGAAACAGCTCCTGGATATTACATGAGCATGGGGCATACGGCGGAAGAAGTGGCTAAGCGATTTGGCATTTCCCGGGAGGATCAGGATGAATTTGCTGTACGAAGCCATAAACGGGCAGCAAAAGCGATTGAAGAAGGGAAATTTAAAGAGGAAATTGTTCCGGTGGAAGTGAAAGAACGGTTTGTCGGAAAGAACAATAAAATCGAGGAAAAATCTTTTGTCTTTGATACCGATGAAGGGGTTCGTCCGGAAACTTCGATGGAAGTATTGGCTACGCTGCGTCCAGCCTTTAAAAACGGCGGAACGGTAACAGCCGGGAACTCTTCGCAAATGAGTGACGGGGCTGCGTCTGTTCTGGTGATGGACAGGGAAAAGGCAGAAGCAGAAGGACTGACTCCGCTCGTGAAATTCCGCTCCTATGCGGTTGCAGGAGTAGAACCAGAAATTATGGGAGTCGGTCCGGTGGCAGCCATTCCGAAAGCGTTGGAAATGGCGGGAATTGAACTGTCTGACGTTGGATTGTTTGAGCTGAATGAAGCATTTGCTGCTCAGGCGGTTCGGGTGATTCAAGCGTTGGATTTGGATATGGACAAAGTGAATGTAAATGGCGGTGCCATCGCCCTGGGACATCCCCTTGGCTGCACGGGAACGAAATTAACGTTATCCCTAATCCATGAAATGAAACGCCGCAATGTACAATTTGGCGTTGTGACGATGTGTATCGGCGGCGGAATGGGTGCTGCCGGCGTATTCGAACTTCTATAATCTATGTAATCGGAGAATCTTTCTCCGATTACGAAATAATAAAATGATAGAAAGGAAGGATTCACGTGAGCGAAACGAAAGAGAAAGTATTTAAAGGCGGCGCTTTTTTGACAGAAGATTTAACCGGGGAAGATATCATTACTCCGGAAGATTTTACCGATGAACATAAAATGATCGCGAAAACGACGGAAGAATTTATTGAAAATGAAGTGCTGCCGGTAGCAGAAAAATTGGAAAACCATGAATTTGATCTTTCGGTGGAACTGTTAAAGAAAGCCGGGGAGTTGGGGCTATTAAGTGCGGATATTCCGGAAGAATACGGCGGCCTCGGATTAGATAAAACAAGTTCGGCGTTAATTACGGAAAAATTCTCCCGTGCCGGCGCCTTTTCCATTACCCATGGAGCCCATGTCGGTATCGGTTCCTTGCCGATTGTATTTTTTGGCAATGAAGAACAGAAGGCAAAATATTTACCGAAACTGGCAACCGGCGAGCTAATCGCTGCCTATGCGCTGACCGAATCGGGATCTGGGTCTGATGCGCTTGCGGCCAAAACGACAGCCGTATTAAATGAAGCGGGAACCCATTATATTTTAAATGGGGAAAAACAATTTATTACGAATGCTGCCTTTGCAGACGTATTTATCGTCTATGCCAAAGTGGATGGGGAGCACTTCTCCACCTTTATTGTGGAGAGAGATTTCCCAGGTGTGTCTACCGGAGCAGAAGAACAGAAAATGGGAATTAAAGGCTCGTCCACAAGAACGCTAATTTTAGATAATGCTGAAGTTCCGGCGGAAAACCTCCTCGGTGAAATCGGCAAAGGCCATCGGATTGCCTTTAATATTTTAAACGTCGGCCGCTATAAATTAGCTATCGGCGGTGTCGGCGGGGCAAAAGCTGCGCTGGAAACAGCAGTTAAATATGTAAATGAACGGAAACAGTTTAATCGAGCGATTTCCAGCTTTGCATTGACTCAGGAAAAAATCGGAACCATTGCTTCTGAAATTTATGCCAATGAAAGTGCCGTTTATCGGACCGTCGGGTTGTTCGAACAGCGGATGGGATCATTAACGGAAGAACAATTAAAAGACGGCCGCGAAGTAGCAAAAGCGATTGCCGAGTATCAAATTGAATGCTCCATGAACAAATATATGGCGACCGAACTATTGGACCATGCGGTTGACGAAGCAGTACAAATGCATGGCGGAAACGGCTTTATCCAGGAGTACGATGTGGAGCGGATGTATCGGGATTCCCGGATAAATCGGATTTTCGAAGGAACGAATGAAATTAACCGTCTGCTCGTTCCAGGAACATTGCTGAAAAAAGCAATGAAGGGAGAATTGCCGCTGCTCCAGCAAGCTCAAAGCCTGCAGGAAGAATTAGTGATGATGATGCCGCAGGAAGTAGGCACTGAACCGTTAGAACAGGAGAAATATTTGCTGAAGAATGCGAAGAAAATTGTTCTATTTGCTGCAGGATTAGCGGTACAAAAGTATATGCAAAAAATTGAAGGGGAACAGGAAATCCTTGCGAACCTTGCTGACATGGTTGCAGAAGTATACAATATGGAATCTGCCATTCTTCGTACGGAAAAAGCGATTGGCCGGGATGGCGAAGAGAAAAGCAGACAAAAGCTATTATATACTGAAGTGTATGTGCAAGAAGCCTTTAACCGAATTGAAGCCGATGCGAAAGAAACGATTTTAGCGGTTGAGGAAGGGGACAACTTGCGGATGATGCTTGCTTCTTTAAGAAAATTAACCCGCCATACGCCGATCAATGTCATCAAGAAAAAACGGGAAATCGCTGCACCAATTATCGAACAAGAAAAATATGTTTTATAGAAACTGAAGTGCAAATCAATATGAAAACGCGGAACTGTAAAGATTTCGGTTCCGCGTTTATTCAGTTTGCTGCCTGCCATGAAACCTAAGTTTGTTTGAAAACCATATGATTTTTCTGACGTTTAAATGTATGGTAGATTAATATTGAGAGGTTGAATACATATCTATCATGGCAGGAAATGGGGTGTAACTATGGCATTAACATTTTATTGGTATGCAAAATGCGGTACGTGTCGCAAGGCAAAAAAATGGCTGGATGACAACGGGTTAGAATACGAAGCGATTCCAATCGCTGAAAATCCGCCAACGAAAGAAGAAATTTTAAGTTTTATGGAAAAAGCGGACGTTGCACCGAAAAAGTTTTTTAATACGAGCGGAAAAAAATATCGGGAACTACAGTTGAAAGATAAAGTAAATGACATGACGAAAGAAGAAATGGCGGAACTGCTTGCATCCGACGGAATGCTGATCAAACGGCCGATCGTTACCGACGGAAACAAAGTGACCGTCGGATTTAATGAAGAAACTTTCGCTGCAAATTGGTTAGCTTAAAGAAATAGGTAGAAAAAAATGCCTATAAAATGTATAGTTATGTTATAACAGTTTTTTACTTGGAGGGATAAAGGTGAACTTTCCTGAGGAATTATTGTATTCAAAAGAACATGAGTGGGTAAAAAGAGAAGGCAATCAAGTGCGTATCGGTATTACCGATTTTGCTCAGGATGAATTGGGCGATATCGTTTTCGTTGAACTTCCTGAAGTTGGCGATGAAATTACGGTAGACGAACCTTTTGGCAGCGTGGAATCTGTTAAAACGGTTTCTGAATTATATGCACCGGTTTCAGGTAAAGTTGTGGAAGTGAATGAAGAGCTGGAAGACAGCCCGGAATTTGTCAATGAATCTCCGTATGAAAAGGCTTGGATGATTGTTGTCGAATTAAGTGATGAATCCGAATTGGACAACCTTTTATCTGCACAGGCGTATAAAGAACTAACTGAAGAAGATTAAAAGGAAAGGCTAACTATATGATGAATATCTGTATAGTTAGCCTTCGTTTTATCATATAATGAGAATTATTAGCGAAGAAAGCACCTTGTTGCTTCCAGAAGGAGTGCAAACAGATGATTACAACTCCGTCTGATAAGGTAATTATCGTGGAAGGGCTGTCGGACAAAAGACAGATTGAAAAAATTATTACCGAAAACGTGACGATTATTTGTACGAATGGAACGCTCGGAATTGCGCGTTTCGATGAATTGCTGGAAACTTATGATTTAGACGAAAAGGAAGTTTATATTTTAGTTGATGAGGATAAATCCGGGATAAAGTTAAGAAAACTATTGTCAAAGGAACTTCCCCACGCACAGCATATTTTTGTCAGCAGCGAATATCGGGAGGTGGCAACAACGCCAAAGCACCTCCTTGCAACTGCGTTGTTAAGCAAACATATTTCGGTTGATCCATATTATTTATCCCAAGGAAGTAATGGTACGCAAGGGACATATAGAAATTACGGATCGCGTGGATTTTCAGATTCGGATGATTCCGGCGGAAAGAAATAAACGAAACAATATCAGTGAAGGTGGTTTTTTTGCAGCAAATTACAAAGGAACAATTGCAGGATGGGAACTATTTGCTCTTTATTTTCTCCCCCTTTTGCGGAACTTGTCACGTGGCAAGGGCAATGCTGGAAAAAATTGAATCGATTCATCAGCAAACGATTTTTTTCGAAATGAATGCTTCCTATTATGCTGATTATTTGCAGGAACATAAAGTCGAAAGTGTTCCTTGTTTGCTGATTATGGAACAAGGCGAAGTAAAAGAAAAAGTTTATGCTTTCCGGTCCATTGCTAATATTTATACATATTTGTACGAGTATAAACCCGAAATATTTCAGGAAAAAATGCAGTAATATAGCCTCTCCGGTGCATGGAAAGCAATTTGTATAAAAAATTTTCGTTATTTGTTGACAAGGGATAAAACCGGTGCTATGATTAGAATCATAAATTTAATAAATGAATTCGCGTTACTTTCTCTTATCAAGAGCGGTGGAGGGACCGGCCCGAGGAAACCGCGGCAACCTTCAAACATATTGTTTGAAAAAGGTGCCAAGTCCTGCAAAGCATGTTTGCTTTGAAAGATGAGAGAACGGTAAGACTAAAGTATATATGTGCTTGTTTGTATACTCATACGTCTTTCTGTTCTCTGGCAGAAAGGCGTATTTTATTTTACGCGAAAAGTACATACTAAGCGAAACGGAAAGGCAGAGGAGGGATATCAGTGATTTCCATCGAAGGGTTACGAAAAACTTTTACGACAAAAGATAAAGAAATTACAGCAGTAGATGGAATTACGTTAGATATCGAAGAAGGGGAAATTTTTGGTGTGATTGGCTATAGCGGCGCAGGCAAAAGTACGTTTGTGCGGCTGATTAATCGGCTGGAGGAACCTACTTCAGGGAAAATTACAATCCGCGATAAAGAAATAACTGCACTGAATGCAAACGAACTGCGTCTGGCAAGGCAAGAAATCGGCATGATTTTCCAGCATTTTAATTTGCTTTGGTCGCGGACGGTGGAAGAAAATATCGCTTTTCCGCTGGAAATTGCGGGAGTCCCGAAACGGGAGAGAATGGAAAGGGTCCAGGAACTGATCGACCTGGTCGGGCTGAATGGAAGGGAAAAATCTTATCCTTCCCAACTGAGCGGAGGACAAAAGCAGCGGGTCGGCATTGCCCGGGCGCTGGCTAACAATCCGAAAGTGCTGCTTTGTGATGAAGCGACCAGTGCGCTGGATCCGGAAACGACGAATTCCATTCTGGACTTGCTCGTTGATATCAATAAAAAGTTAGGATTAACCATTATCCTTATTACCCATGAAATGCACGTCATCCGAAAAATTTGCCAGCGGGTTGCGGTGATGGAACATGGGAAAATCGTCGAGCAAGGTGACGTGCTTGAAGTATTTACGAATCCGAAACAGCCGGTAACGAGAAAGTTTGTTGCCCAGGTGATGGGGACGGATAAAGAAGACGAGGATATCCATTATTTGCTATCCAGTATAAAAGAAGGAAAACTTCTCCGGCTTCATTTTATCGGCGAAGCAACCCAGGAATCGGTCATCAGCGATGTCATCCGCAAATATCCGATAGATATAAATATTCTTCAAGGAAAAATTACACAGACCCAAGGCGGCGGATACGGAACCCTTTTCGTCCAAGCCAAGGGAGAGGAAGCAGAGATAGAGAAAGCAGTAGCTTATATACGGGAAGAAACCTCTGCTGAAGTGGAGGTGGTTGCAAATGATAAGCGAGTTATTTCCAAACATAACATCTGATGAATTGCTGAAGGCAACATATGAAACACTATATATGACTGTCTTATCCTTAATCGGGGTCATTATTTTAGGTATTTTGCTCGGATTATTGCTCTATCTTACAAATAAAGGCGGACTTTGGGAAAACAAATTTGTTTATGTTGTCACATCTGCCCTCGTGAATATATTCCGGGCCATTCCATTTATTATTTTAATTTTGCTCTTATTCCCATTTACGAACTTTTTGATTGGCACCGTTCGCGGGCCAAATGCAGCATTGCCGGCTCTAATTATTGGCACCGCTCCTTTCTACGCCAGATTAGTGGAAATTGCCCTTATTGAAGTGAATAAAGGGGTAGTCGAAGCGGCGAAATCAATGGGAGCAAGAAACAGCACGATCATCTTTAAAGTGCTGCTTCCAGAATCGATGCCTGCATTGATTTCCGGCATTACCGTTACATCCATTGCCTTAATTGGCTATACTGCGATGGCTGGAGTAATCGGTGCCGGGGGACTAGGAAACCATGCCCATTATTATGGTTTTATGCGCAGAGACTTTGATGTCGTCTTTGCTTGTACAATAGTGATTGTCATTATCGTTTTCATTTTCCAATTTATTGGCGATTTTATTTCTAAACGGATTGATAAAAGATAATAGGGATTATTTTATCCTTAATATAAAACAATAAAGAAGGTAGTGTAAAAAGTTCTATGAAAACAACCTCAAAATAAAAATCCTAATATTTTAGGATGAGGGGAACTCCCGCCATCGCTCTTGACAAACACGACAATGGTTTACGGGTAAG
>NZ_BMEV01000022.1 GCF_014637175.1 Compostibacillus humi
TCAGTTAATCGAAACGCCAAGCAACCTAAAAGAGTTAGAATCATGGTTACACCGAAGACTCCGAATGATACGTTGGAAAGAATGGAAATTGCCAAGAACCAAGAAGAGAAAACGAATCTCATTAGGAATATCGCCACAAAAGGCATATGAATGGTCAAACTCCAGGAAAGCATATTGGCGTATCGCAAAGAGTCCCATATTACACATAGCCCTTGGCACCAAATACTGGTCAAGCCAAGGGCTAAAGAGCATATCCGCTAGATATGAAATTTTGCGTCATACATAATCTGGAACCGCCGTATACGGAACCGTACGTACGGTGGTGTGAGAGGGACGGAGGTTAGTCACCTCCCCCTATCTCAATTTTCCTACTCCCTTGCTGATTTTGATTTGCTTTTTCCTGCATCAATTACTCGGTCAATATCAAGATACGGTTTTCCCCGCAACGCATCATTCGAGAAAATTTTAGCCGTCGGTTTTTCCCTATTCTTTGCCATGCGTCCACCTCCCTATTTTATCTTCTCTTAGCTTAGCCATTTACTTCCTCTTTATAATCCTGCTAGCTCCGTATGACAATCCCGAAGCGATAAACGAGTTTTGCAGATAAAGAATATAATGCAGCAAACAAGATGACGAGGAGTGTATTTATGGCAGTAATTAATACAGAAAAGTGGCTGGAACAGTCCTATGATGACCCAAGGGAAATTTGCAGAAAAATCCGCCCTTACGTAAAACATCTTTCTGACAGAGACTTATTTCGCTATCTTACGTTGCACGGAATGTATCGGCGGCCAATGATAAAAAAAGAACAGTTGCTTAGCCATTTGAAAGAAAATAACATCTGGAAAGTTATGCAAAAAGAGCTCCATTATTTACAAAAAAAGTGGAAGGGACCAGACGTAAATATTTTCATCCTGCCTGTGGACAGCGAAAAAAGATTGATTGAAGAAGATTTGAAAGGAAAATCAGGTCTTGTTTTTCAAGGTAACCTGTTTCTGTTTTTCGGGGAAATTCATGATATAAAAGAAGCTCAAGCCTTATTCACCCATGAATATCATCATCTTTGCCGCTTGCGACACGGCCCGAGAAAGGAAAAGGATTATCGCCTACTTGATGCCATGATACTGGAAGGTTTGGCAGAACAGGCAGTGAAAGAACGGTTTGGAAAAAAATATAATGCTGGATGGGTCAGCTACTATACCCCAAAACAGCTGGAAAAAATGTGGAATGACCTGCTTTTCCCTTATCGGAATATTAAAACTAGCCACCGAAAATATGAACCGCTGATGTATGGTACCGGCTTCTATCCGCGTTACTTAGGGTATAGTGTGGGATATTATTTGGTACAAAAATTTTGCCGCACACGTCAACATACGAGCACTTCCCTCCTTGATGAAAAAGCAGAAAAGATTGCCCAAGTACAAGCCGAATCAGAATAAAACAATAAGGACGCAAGCCCAAATATAAAGAAAATCGGGACATTTGCCATATCAACAACCGACGGGAAACATATAATGTAACGTAAATGACTACGGAGGTGATTCGCTAATGAGCAGCAAAGGAGGCGCAGGATACTCCTACGGTGGAGGCTTTGCGTTAATCGTAGTATTATTCATTTTATTAATTATCGTAGGTTCCGCCTACGTAGGTTACTAACCGGAAAATTTTAAAATAAAGGAGGGAATGTGATGGGCTTCGGATTCGGATGCGGTTATGGCGGTTACGGCTATGGAGGAGGCTATGGCGGCGGTTACGGTGCTACTGGCTTTGCCTTAATTGTCGTATTGTTCATTTTGCTCATTATCGTCGGTGCAGCTTGGTACTAAAATAAAATATGCATAAAGCAAAACTAGCTGCATGTTGAAGATAAATGAAAAAAGAAGCACCGGCAATGGCTTGCATCGCCGGTGCTTTAACATTTATTAAAAAGGAAACGATGGGATCGTCAAGATAATCGGCAGCAGAAAAACAACCATTAAATAGTTTACGGAGAAAAGGAAATTTTGATGTGCCCACTTCAAATCATCCTTTGCATAAAAGCCGTAAAGCACAAGGCCTAACCAGACAATATTTAACACTGTTAAAACAAAGACATATACATTGCCTAATGAAACCATCCAGAAAGGAATCGGAAGTAAGCAAGCAACATATACTGCCATTTGTCTTTTCGTCATAGCAAAACCATAAACGACAGGCAGCATGCGAACCCCGGCACGGGAATATTCGTCACATTTTTTCATTGCTGTTGCTAAAGTATGAGGGATTTGCCAAATAAACAAAATGGCAAATAAGGAAATAGGTATAACGTGCAAAGCAGAATCTACCGCTGCCCAGCCCATCAATGGCGTAACTGCTCCGGACAAGCTTCCGATAATTGTATTCATCGTGTACCGCCGCTTCGACCATATCGTATATAGAACGACATAAGCAAACCAGCCAATGAACGTATAAACGATCGTTTCCCCCGTAGTAAACAGCAAGATTCCAAATCCGGAAAGGGAAGTAAGTATGCCAGCTGCTAATATGGAGCGCAACGAAAAATGGCCGGTAACCGTTGGCCGCTGTTTCGTACGGTCCATTACCGCATCAATGTCAGCCTCATACCAATTATTCAACATCAATGCTCCTGCCATTACGAGCGTCGTGCCAATCATCGTGCAAAAAAATTCGGTTACGTATTCCCCGAATAATGAGCCTGTAAAATATAATGCCAGCCAAAAACCAGTGAATACTGGAACGACATTTGCCAACAATACACGATATTTAATTAACAGTTTCAAGTCCTGCAGCCATACAGAAGCATTTACTGCTTTCCCATGTATCATATGAATCTCTTCCTTTAATACTATTCATCTATGAATATTGTAACACGGAAAATCATTTGATCATTAGAGGAAAATGTTGAGAAAAAGTGTCATTATTTTGTCAAAAGGGCAAAAAAATTTGGTCAAACAAAGTATGACCAAATGATTTTTTATTCCGATGGAAGATTTTCTGAATGGTCGATAAATACATACTGGAGCGTAAAAAGGACCATGGCAGCAGTAATAATGACAAATCCCCATCCTAGTGCTTTTTGTTCAGCCACAAGATAATTGTTGCAAATCTGAATCGGAGCATCGATATAGAGCCAAGCCATTAAACCGAACATGGACAAATAATTTAAGAACACGAAACTCCTTCCTATTAGCAGGATTTTTTTCCAGCTGTCCGCAAGCAAAATGCCGACAATAGGAAGACTAATAAATTTAAATAATTCAACGGCCGGATACGTTAATGCTTCATCAACCGCCCGCGGGATCATCCAATAGGTCGTGACAAAAATGACAATAATAATCCCAGGAATGCCATTTCCGTTCCAATTGGCAAAAAACCCAGGAAACCGCTGCAGCAAATATTTTCCGATAATCCAGCCGAAGATAATAAGAAGCGGAAGCTGGACGAGCATATGGACAATCATAACGGATTCGAGCAATTCCCTCATCGGTGGCAGGGCCAATACGATAATCATGCATATTCCAAGCAGTAATGATTTCATCGTTTTACCCCTCCAGTTCTGACTCCAATACTTGAAGTACTTTTTCCGCGGCTTTCTCTGTCTGCTGGTAATCCATCACTTCGATTAAATAACCTTCACGGTCAACGAAATAAAATGCCGAATTATGGGCAAATCCTCCGTTTCCGTCAGGAATAACAATTACTCCAAACTCTTCCAGCAATGCTTGAAGCTCCTCCTTGTCAGGGATTCGCGCCATTCTCCATGTTTCCCCGTCACTGCCGAAAGCTATCCGATATGTTTCTAACGTTTCCGGGTCATCCCGATCCGGGTCAAAACTGACACTGAGAAATACAATCTCTTCCCCGATGTATTTTTCCGGCAGTTGGTCGTATACTTCCTTTAAGTTAAGTTCCAGCACCGGACAAACGTCGGTACATGCTGTATAGATAAAGGTAAGGAATACATATTTACCTTCAAATTCGGAGAGGGTATAAACCCTCTCCTTGCTGTCTTCCAAAGTAACTTCAGGAAATGCAGGCTGTTCCTGCATTAGTCTATATGTTCTGGCGCTTTCCGCCGTAAAGGCATGCAAACCATCTGTACCAAAATAAATGATTAGTAAACCTAACACGATGCTAATGATCGTTGCCAGATGATTACGCCAATTTCTTTTCATACATATCGCTTCCTGCAGTTCCTCTGTTCTTCATGTAGCGAATGAAATGAATAACGAAAATCAAAGTTCCGATGACTGCGAATACGCCGGCAATGGCACCGAATTGAGCAGGTCCCATCCATTCCGGAAAATGAGTAGCCCATCTTCTCGGTGTGCTGATTGCACCAGAAACTAGGAACTGGATACTTATCGAGAACATGGCGATAGCATAGCAGAAAAATCCAATTTTATCCAACATCGTATCTTGTACATCGCTGTCCACTTTCGCTAAGTAATACATAAAGGAGAATAGCATTACTACCGCTCCTACCCCCATATACATGTGGAAATGACCAGGAACCCATTTCGTATTATGCATGACATGGTTGACTACAATCGTTGCGTCAATAATGGCAGGCACAACACCGATAACCCAGCCAAACATGGACAGATAAGCTAATCTGGATGCCATATCCCATTTTATGCCTGACTTATACACTACCATTAAGGCACCGTATGCCGTAACAACGAGAACAGGCAGGCCGTTCGCGTAGGATAAAACTTGCCCCATAATAAGCATCCATCTAGGCATTACCGGGTCCATCAGCATATGGTGTGTATAAATGACTAAGGTGAAAATGGTTGAACAAGTCCATGCTACAAGGAATAATTTTGATACTCCCCATGGACGGTTCGCATATTTAGGCAATAATTCGTATACGACAATAACAGCCATATAAATAATTGCGTTTGCAAATACGTGTCCGAATGCGTAAGTTAAGTTTTTCGCAAGCAGCGGATCGAAAGTAAATGACGGATTTATCACATTAATGATGTTCATAATAAGTACAATTGCACCGGCGATAATTGCTGTTGTATTTACAATTGTAACCATTGTACTTGCGATGACCGCTTTTGGCGGGGCATCTTTTACATCTTTCTTGCCAAAGAGAATATCCCAGCCTAGTCCTTTTGTTAAACTGCCATATTTCCGAATAATTGCTCTTCCTGTGTCAATATAAAGAAGTAAAAATCCAGTTCCTAACACGAGCATTCCAACTAAGTAAAGCAGCGCCCCAATCGTACCCCATGCATTGGCGGATAATGCCGGCAATGGATAGAGGAATGTCCAGGCACTTGCGTATTCAAAGGAAAATATGCCAACGATAACCATGACAACCGCGATAATAAATAATACGAGGTTCCAGACAAAAATCTTTTTCGAAAGCTGGACATATTGTCCTAAGAAATACCACATTAGGCCGGCTGCCGCCAATGCTGCAGCCCCGATCATTCCGGTTCCATGAATCGTCAGAAATTGATAAAAGGTTGCAGGAGAAAGATTTAATATTCCGCCTTGATTTAATAACATTAAAATTCCGAAAACCATCATAAGTCCAATGACCAAACCGCCTGTCAGCAAGTAGGCAGCAACTAATTTGTTTCTTGACTTGTCTTCATAATGATAGGCAATATCCTTGCTCATTGATTCACTCCCCCTTCTTATTCCGTTACCGTAATTTCGCCGATCATTAAGTGATGGGCTAATCCGCAATATTCCATACATAAAATTTCATACGTGCCAGGTTCGTCAAAAGTAATATAAACAACATTTGTATATTCAGGCATTGCTTGTGTTTGGGCGATTAATGTTTTATCCTCATTATAAATCCCAAACCCGTGGGTAACGTCTTGACTCGTTACGTGGAATTCAACCGGTTCGCCGACTTTAAATTCAGTCTGGCTCATGTCCCAGCCAAATTGCAGCGCCTTCACATCGACAATGGTCGGTTCCACTGCTTCACCATAAACCGGCTGGTCATAAGGAAGCTGTCTTAGCGTCCCTAAAGCAGCAACGACTAAAATCGTAATTACCGTCGTTGCATAAAACTTTCTTGCTTTGTACCATTTCTTTTTAATTGGTTCATAGTCTCTTCTTTCTTTTGATTTCACAGCTACTGCGAAGAATACAATAACGATAAGTGACATAAATACTAAACTAGTAATCCAAGCAACTGTTTGTACCATATAGCTCCCTCCTAACTTATAATCGCTTTTATATTAACGAATATCCGAAATGGAAAGTTGTGACTTTTGTCACAGTTTCTGGATTATTAAATAATTTGTCACTTTTTTTATTTTTCCCTATTATTACAGTGAAAACGTTGTTTTTATTGTGTTTTTCTCATGTTTAAGCTACACTTGTCCCAAACTTTGATAATGAACGATAGAGGTGATAAAAATGAGTGATTTGACCCATTTTAATGAACATGGCCGAGCTAAAATGGTAGATATTTCTGGAAAAAATGAAACAAAAAGAATAGCAATTGCCAAATCATGCATCGAGATGAAAAAGGCGGTTTACGAAAATATTGTGGAACAGAAAAACAAGAAAGGAGACGTACTTGCCGTGGCACAAGTTGCCGGCATTATGGGAGCAAAACAAACAGCAAATTTAATTCCGATGTGCCACCCTATTCCGATTACAGGGGTGAATCTTCAATTTGATTGGCAAAATCAGGAGAAAGAAAACGTAAAACTCGTTATTACGGCAGAGGTAAAAACGGTAGGTGCAACGGGAGTAGAAATGGAAGCATTGACAGCAGCTTCTCTAGCAGCTTTAACCGTTTATGATATGTGCAAGGCAGTGGACAAATCGATGGTCATTGGCCCAACCTACTTAGTTGAAAAAAGCGGAGGAAAAAGCGGGGATTATAAAAGGGACCAGTTATCCGAATAACTGGTCCCGTTATGCTGGCTTTTTTTTATCTTTTAAATGAATAATCGATAAAAACAGAAAGGAAAAAGCAATACTAATCAGTGCATAATAGGAAGCAATCTTCATTTCTCCCATTTCAATCGCCAAATAAATGGCAGTAGGAATTGTCTGGGTTTTTCCCGGAATATTTCCGGCAAACATAAATGTGGCGCCAAATTCGCCAAATCCTCGTGTGAATCCGAGAATTACTCCGGTTAATGCGGAACCTTTCGCCAATGGGAGAATAATTTTCCAGAAAATTGTCCAGTCCGTTGCCCCATCCACTTTGGCAGCATTAATAATGTTTTTGTCTACGGATAAAAAGCCGGATTTTAACGATTGATAGACAAGAGGAAAACTGACGGTGACCGCTGCGATTACCGCTGCCGTTGACGTAAAGAGGACGGAACTGTTCGTCAGGCGATAAATGAGTTTGCCGATAAACCCTTCATTGCCGAAAATAACGATAAGGATAAAGCCGATTACACTTGGCGGGAGAACTAACGGCATGAAAAACACCGTCTCTATTAGCGTTCTCCCCTTCCTTTTCTTCACTGCAACTGCAAACACAGCAAAAACCGCCAGCAAAAACGTAATGAATGTCGCCGTGCCGGCAACGTAAAAGGATAATTGGACCGGATGCCAGGACCATTCCACGATTTTTCACCTACTTTTACATTTGAAAACCATGATTCTTGTAAACATTCATTGCTTCTTCGCTTAACAGAAATCGGTAAACTTCTTCCACAGCTCTTTGTTTTTTCATATCATTTTCTCCTGCGATAATGCCAATAAAATATTCTATTTCGCTGTAAAGCCGGGAATCAATTGGAATCATCGTTAACTCTTTTCTCTGCTGGGCATCGCTGCGGTAAACAATACCGGCATCAATCGTTCCTTGCTGTACTAATGTCACTACATGGCGGGCATCCTTGGCATATACAACTTGATCGTGCAAACTTTCCCATAGTCCCATATTCTCCAATGCCTCTTTTGCATACGTGCCGGCAGGGACTGCTTTCGGCGTGCCGATGGCAATTCTCCCCTGTGGCGGAGAAGCATGTCCGACGTTGTCCGTCCGCATAATCCAAACTAACTCGTTATGTACAAGCAAACTTCCGGTTTTAATTATTCCTGCATCAATCAGTTGTTCATAATCTTTTTTCGAGGCGGACAAAAAAAGGTCAATGGGAGCACCATACTCAATTTGTCTCCTTAACGAGCCTGAGCCGCCAAAATTATACAGTATCTCCACCTGCGGCATTTCCCCTTCCAGCTCCTCTTTCAGTTCAAACAGGCTGTCAGCGAGACTGGATGCAGCGGAAACAGTAATTTGAATTTTCTCTGTCGATTCTGAGGTGGAACAAGCTGCAAGGAAAAGAGGCAATAAGAGAATAAACAAACATTTATAACGAGCTGCCATTTTTTATATCCTTTTGCAATTCCGTTATAAAGTGGAGGAGCTCCGGCAAAATCAGTTTCTCCATCGCGAGTCTTACTGCACCGGTGGAGCCTGGCAGGCAAAATACGATGCGGCGATTCGCTACCCCGCATGATGCCCGCGACAATATCGCCTTCGAACCGATATCCAGCTGAAAGCTAAGTATACGAAATAGTTCGCCAAATCCTGGAACCAATTTATCATATAAAGGCTCGACGGCTTCAATCGTCACGTCCCGCTCTGCTATTCCTGTCCCGCCACTGATTAAAACTGCTTCAATATTCTCGTCACGAACAGCGAGGGTAACAATATTTTTAATTTGCTTTATGTCATCCGAAACGATTTCGTAAGTATGGACATGATGGCCATCTTTGCGGAGCAGTTCCATAATCTGCATCCCGCTTTTATCTGTTTCCTTCGTTCGCGTATCGCTTACCGTAATGACGGCACATGCAACGGAATCCTTTTTCAATCCATTCCCCTCCTTTTTGCAATATATGTTTCAAAATCCCATTGCCGATTAATATTAATAAACGGTTTTTCATTTTCCATTGCCACTTCGCAAACATTGGGGATTTCCTTTAACCATTGGTGAACTGAACGTTTTCCACGGCTTAATTGTAAGGAAAGCGAATCTTTCACCGAATGGTGATAAATAGCGATGAGGGGCTCCTTTTTCCCGTTGACAACAGGAATTACGGCTTGTACCGGTTCTTGGCAGTAAGGAAGCATTACCCGAAAAACATTTTCATCGATAAATGGAACATCGACAGGGACAACGGCATACCACGGATAGGAAAAACGTTCCATTGCCGAATATATTCCTGCCAGCGGTCCATGACCTGTATATTGTTCCATATCTTTCACTACATCATATTCGCCCTTTCCAAAAAATGGTTTCAAATCTTCATTAGTAACAATTATCATTCGTTTTACAAATGGCATCAACGCCTTTACCGAGCGCATATAAAAGGGTTGTCCATCGATTGTTGCAAAGGCTTTGGGAGAACCGAAACGACGGGATTTCCCGCCGGCAAGAACGATGCCGCCTGCCGTAATCATTTTTTCGCCTAGCCTCCTATATATTACAACTTTATGAACACTTTGTGACATATTTAACAAATTTGCATTTTCATTAACATTCATATTCCCAATCGATGTTACAATAAAAATAGACAACATAGACGTCTTATGGGAAAAGGAGATGGACGGCCATTGAGAACCAGTTTATTTTTAAACTCACGGACAAGCGGGGAAATAATATCGGAAGATCTTCGCAGCTTGCTCGAATCTTTAGGACGGACGAGACAAGTAGATAAAAACGATTTTATTTTTCGCGAAGGTTCCGATGCCCAAGAAATTTATATTATTAAATCCGGCCTCGTACAAGTTACGAAGCTGACCGCCGATGGAAAAGAGCTGATTTTAAGAATTTGCCGAAAATCGGATATTGTCGGGGAATTAACTTTGTTTAGCGACAATCCGAAGTATTTGCTTAGCGGAAAAGCATTGCAGCCAACGGACGTTCTCGTCATTCAAAAAGATATTTTGGAAGAAACACTCCTTAGCAACCAAAGCCTCGCTTTCGAATTTATGCGCTGGACCCACAACCATATGCGGAAATTCCAGTCGAAAATTAGAGACCTTCTCTTAAACGGAAAAAAAGGTGCACTCTATTCTACCTTAATTCGCCTCTCCAACAGTTACGGAATTAAAAGGGAAGACGGGATTTTAATCGATTTGATTTTAACGAATCAAGATTTGGCAAAATTCTGTGCTGCCACCCGGGAAAGCGTCAACCGAATGCTCGGAAAGTTACGGAAAGACGGAATAATATCGATCGAAAAATCAGGAAAAATTTTTATTAAAGATATCCAATACTTAAAGGACGAGATTGGCTGTGAAGACTGCCCGATCGAAATTTGCAATATTAACTAGGTCTTCTTCATTTCTTTCATATACCATTTGACAACGAAAGCCAACTGTTCGGCAGAAAAAACCGGAAAACCCCAAGACCTTCCCTTGATAGGAACCCGGGAAACGATTGCTTGTATGTTCGTCAGCTGCTCCACCAAGGAAAGGTCTTTCGTATTTCGGATCATAACAATTTTCGGATAGGGCGCCGTTTTAAACCCTTCAATGATAAGAATATCGAGGCGAAATGACTGAAATAAGTCTATCATTTGCTCGAGCTGCCAATCTTTTTCCTTTGTTATTTGCAGCATCCCTTCCCCTTTCACGCCAGAGACGACGGCACCGTTTCTCCGATGGGACTCGCTGTCCTTGTTGTAAATTCCTGCAGGGGTTCCGCCATGTCCATGGTGTTTTAGCGAGCCAACGAGAAACCCTTTATTTCGCAAATAGGAAATAAACTCGTTAGCCAGCGCCGTTTTCCCGCTATTTTTATACCCGACGATTTGGATAATGTCCACATTATCCTCCGCTGACAGGCGGCAGGAAAGCTACCGTATCCCCAGGCTGAATCCGATCTTCATCTTCCGCATAATCCTCATTAATGGCAACCATTACTTTATCCAGCTGTTTGATGCCATATTTGTCGATAAGGACATCCTTTAATTCGGTTACAGTCATATGGCCTGCTTTAAGCTTAATTTTTGCCTTTCCTGTCTTTTCCTGCAATTCGGCAAACAAAAGGACTTGAATCAATGTTTATCCCCCTTAATTATTGGTTTTCCTTCCGCATAAGAAACCGTTTCTGACTGATTGCCAATCCACATCTCCCCGTCTTCCCAATGTTCTTTTTTCCAAATTGGCACGATCTGTTTAATCCGTTCCATCGCATATTCATTGGCTGCATATGCTTCCTTCCGATGGGGAGCAGAAACAGCAACGACAACGGCGGTATCTGAAATTTGCAATTCCCCGATTCGGTGGGTAATGGCAATTTTTACATCCGGCCATTTCCCGCATACTTCTTCTCCCACCTGCCGCAGCATTTTTTCCGCCATCGATACGTAGGCTTCATATTTTAAATAGAGAGTCCTTCGGCCTTTTGTCCACTCCCTTACGGTTCCAATAAAAGTCGTAATCGCTCCGGCTTCCCTTCTCACCACTTTTGCAATTACCTTTTCGATTTGAATCGGTTCTTCTACGATTTCAAACAAGTGATTTTCCATTGGATCCCCCTAAAACTTCATTTTAATAAATCTGTCAAACTCTTGGCCGTCCTGTGACTCGACAAAGAGAACAGTTACTGCCGTTCCCTTTTTATATCCTGCCGTTCCTCCTTGAAGCACGATAAAACCGTTTGCCGCACCAAGAGAGGAAATGGCGTTCGATTTATCTAATCCTACTGGTTTGGCAACGAGCGTATCCTTTTCAAAACCGATATATCCGCGGACAAACCGGGTAAATGGGTTTGGTTTCGGAAATTCTGCAGAAAGAACGGCTTGCCCTGCCGGCAAAAAGGGATTTGTGCTTCCTAAAAATTCCCGTATCAGCGGCCTTACAAAAAGTTCACAGCCGACAAAACATGCGGAAGGGTTCCCCGACAAGCCGAAGAGCAATTTTCCGTCCAACTCGGCTACCGTCGTTACACTTCCCGGCCGCATTTTTATTTTATTAAACAGGACGTTGGCTCCCAATCTTTCATAAATAGCGGGCAAATAATCATAGTCACCGACAGACACGCCGCCGGTCGTTATGAGGAAATCAACTTCTTCCAATGTATTCTTCACTTGCCGATAGCACGTCTCCAAATTATCGCTAGTTTGACCGTAATACACCGGTTCTCCGCCTGCACGGATGATTTGTGAATACACCATATAGGCATTGCTGTTGCGGATTTTCCCCGGTTGAAGCTCCTCATCCACTTCCAATAACTCGCTCCCGGTGGCAATAATGCCAACTTTTGGCTTGCGGCTGACAGGGACTCGTTGATACCCGAATGTAGCAAGAATTGCCGTTACCCCCGGATGAATATACGTCCCCTTCTCCAGGATTACAGTACCTTTTTTTGTATCTTCACCGGCAAAGGAAATATTCGTTCCTTTCTGAATAGGCTTTTTAATCTGCATTAATGTACGGCCGTCTTTTTCTATTTCCTTTGTTGCCTCGAGCATAATGACGGCGTCACATCCGGAAGGAATTTGGGCGCCGGTCATAATCCGGACAGCTTCGAAGGGGCCAACTTTTTCCGGATAGACAGATCCAGCACCTACCGTCCCTTTCACCTCGAACCATACCGGTTTTTCCCTTGTTGCTTGCAAAGTATCCATTGACCGTAACGCGTAACCGTCATAGGGGGAGCGGTCGAAGGGCGGTACCGGATGGGTAGCGACAATGTCCGCTCCCAAAAACCGGCCAAAGCAATTTTCAATGGGAACAAACTCCGCCTCCCCATATTTTCGATATTCATAGAGTCGTGAAATTGCTTCAGCTACTGGAATCGGCTTCCTTCTTTCAACCATTTCCGTTCCCCCTTAACCAGCTACTTGATGGTAAATGCTTCTTGCTTTTTCTAGCGAATCGGTGCCGTGAATTAACGTTCTGCCGTCCTGAAAAAATACGAGCCGATAAGATTCATATTCAACCGATAATAAATACTCATTCTTGATGACTTTCCCCATTTCCTGCAGCCTTTCTGCCAATAAATCCAAATTTAAATGTTTTTTCGAGCGAATTTGCACCGTATTTCGTCCGCAAAGTATTTCTGTTTTTGTCTCGCCTGCTGCTTTAAGCGCCGGATAGACCGGATGATTGCCGCACGTAGGACATGAATCCTTTTTCGCCCGCTTTACATTCCATTGCTGGTACATATTGTTCCATACATCAAAGGCAACAAACCGGGTGCGGAGATGGTCATAATCTTCCACAAGTATTTTCAAAGCTTCAGCCGTCTGGTGGGCGACCACCATTTGCACGGCAGAAACGATGACGCCGACCGAATCACAAGTAGCTCCCGATACGGGGACCGAATCTAACAAACATTGCAGACATGGTGTTTCACCTGGTAGGACGGTAAATGTCATTCCTGTACTCCCTGCACAGGAACCAAAAATCCATGGTATCCTTCGTTGATGGCAGATGTCGTTCAGCATCAGCCGTGCATCAAAATTATCCGTTGCATCGATGACAAGATCTGCCGTTTCCAGCATAGAAGACAGCATATTTGGGGAAACATCGGCAACATGGGCATCAATCTCTACCGCTCCGTTAATTTCCTGCAGTTTTTGCATTGCAGCAATTGCTTTTGGCATCTGCTCTGCCACGTCTTTTTCCGTATATAATTGCTGCCTGTGCAAATTGCTTAATTCGACATAATCCCGATCGGCAATCGTTAATTTTCCGATGCCTGCCCGTACGAGGTTTTCTGCATTGGCAGAACCTAACGCTCCGCAGCCCAGGATGAAAACATGTTTCTGACTCAGGCGTTTCTGGCCTTCTTTTCCGATATGCTTAAATAATATTTGCCGGGAATACCTTTCCACTCTACTCTCACCCTAACCGCCTATATAGGACATTTCAATTTTCTTTTTATGTTTTGCCGTCTCCATTGTCCGTTCGTCGGAGTAACGGTCACTGCGCTGATTCCAGATCCGGACAATGGCATTTTTTATGTCTTCGTTTGTTTTTTCGCTGCGCAGCAGCTCCCGCAAATCATACCCTTTTTCTGCAAATAAACACGTATATAGCTTTCCGTCGGCCGCAATTCTGATCCGGGTACAGGAGGAGCAGAAAGATTCGGAAACGGAAGTTATAAAGCCGACTTCTGTATTTGTCCCTTTATACCGGTAACGTTTCGCAACTTCCCCCAAATATGCAGAAGGTACAGGCTCCAATTCAAAATGTTCGGATAATTTATGGTATATTTCTTTCTTTGTAATAACTTTACTGTAATCCCAGCCGTTCGTCTGGCCGACATCCATAAATTCGATAAATCTTAATGTGATTCCCAAGTCTTTAAAATATGTCGCCATCGGGAGAATTTCCTGTTCATTCATCCCTTTTTTTACAACCATATTGACTTTTACTTGCAATCCTGTTTCTCTTGCTTTTTCAATCCCTTTTAATATCCGTTCCGGACCGACACCGCTATCATTAATTTGCTTGAAAAGCTGTTCGTCTAGAGCATCCAAACTGACGTTAATTCTTTTCAGCCCCGCTTCCTTTAAAGCATCCGCCTTCACTGCCAGCAAGGTGCCGTTCGTTGTTAAACCGATATCTTCCAATCCATTTATCTTGGCCAATTTTTCAATTAATACGGGCAAATCTTTGCGCAGCAGCGGTTCTCCCCCGGTTAGGCGAATCTTTCGAATCCCTAAGGCGACGAAAATTTGTGCCAGCCGTTCGATCTCTTCAAAGGACAGTAACGCCTCCCGCGGCAAAAAGACAAAATCTTTTCCAAAAATTTCCCTCGGCATACAGTAGGTACACCGGAAATTGCAACGGTCGATGACCGAAATGCGAAGATCTTCCATCGGTCTGCCAAACTTATCCATTATTTTTTTCAATAAATAATCTCCCCTCCTCCGCTCTCATACCATTATAAGTCCATGTTAGCAGAAATATCACTTCTTCATGGTCGTTGTTCTTCTATAATAACAGATGAATCCCGATTAGGAAAAACAATAATATTCCTAACCGCAAATGAAGCCGCCGCATTTTGCCTGACGGTTTTACGAGCCGCAGCCATCCTGTCGCCACCATGGCAATTAAATTGAGCAGCGCGAGAAGACCAAACATCATCTTTCCGTTTTGCCAAGTAAATCCAAATGTATTCCATACCGCTATACCGTGCAAAAGAATAAATACTAAGGCGAGGGTTCCTGTCCAGCGGTGATATGGCATAGCTTTGCGCGACAGATTTGCCAGCTTTATTTTAATTTGCCGGTCCTTTGCTTGACGAATGGTGGAAAAAACAGCATTCCTTGTCCAATTATATAAAAAGAAGAGAAAACCGATTGCTCCGAAAATAATATGTATCTTTAACAATGGAAAGGAAAAATGGGATGCAACCTTCCATAATAAAAGACAGAATAAAATAAAATTGAAATAAAACCAGTAGCTCATAACTTTCCCTCCAGCAAATTCCATTCATGATTGTCTTGCCATATATGACTATTTAACCATGTAAACTCTTCAAGGCAAGTGAAAGAAATCACGGATTTCCGATTTCTACCTCGATTTTGTTTAATTTCCCCTGCAAAAACATATACTAATTGCTAGCTGAAAGAAAGGATAGATGATGTTATGGGCAAGCCATCCGTTCAATTATCTTTGCAAACATCTAGTCTCATCGTCGGTTTCATGATATGGGTTTTACTTTCTTCTCTAATGAGCTACATTCAGGAAGACATCGCCTTAACCTCGGGACAAGTGTCAGTCGTCACGGCGATTCCTGTTATTTTAGGTTCACTGCTTCGCATTCCCATCGGTTTTTACGCAGACCGGTTTGGAGCGCGCATCATATTTCTTATCAGCTTGCTAATTCTGTTAATCCCGGTATTTCTCATCAGTGTCGCCGACAGCTTTTCCGACTTAGTGATCGGCGGACTGTTGTTAGGTGTTGGAGGAGCCGTCTTTAGTATTGGGGTTACATCCCTGCCAAAATATTATCCGAAAGAAAAGCATGGGTTTATTAATGGCGTCTATGGGGTCGGGAACATTGGCACGGCGATTACTGCATTTGGAGCCCCGATTCTTGCCGAGTCCATCGGCTGGCAAAGCACGGTCAGACTGTACCTCTTTTTATTAATTGCCATCGCCCTGCTCGTTTTCCTTTTTGGCGACCGGAAAGAGAAAAAGGCGAAAAAATCGATGGTTGATGAAATTAAAGGTGTTTACCGAAACGTTATTCTTTGGTTTTTGAGCTTATTTTATTTCATTACATTCGGTTCCTTTGTTGCTTTTACGATGTTTTTGCCGAGCCTGCTAGTCGGCAATTTCGGCTTAAGTCCGGTGGATGCAGGCATTCGGACCGCCGTATTTATTATTATCGCCACATTGTTGCGGCCAATTGGCGGATTATTAGCAGACAAATTTAATGCATTTGTCATTCTTCTTTTTGTCTTTGCCGGGGTTACGTTATCTGGTATCATCCTATCCTTTTCCCCGGATATTTTCTGGTATACGATTGGAGCATTGAATGTTGCCGTTACCGTCGGAATCGGGAACGGTACCGTATTTAAGCTAGTGCCTTTGTATTTTTCGAAACAGGCAGGAATTGTCAATGGCGTCGTCTCAGCAATGGGGGGACTGGGCGGCTTTTTCCCGCCTTTATTGCTAACGGCAGTGAATAATATTACTGGCCAGCATGCCATCGCCTTTATGCTGCTGTCCGAATTTGCCCTTGTCAGTTTTGTCATTGTCATCTTTATGTACTACCAGGACAAGGTGAATATCGAACGGCAAATTATTGAAGGGGCGGCTGAAGGCATTCTCATTACGAACCGGAAAGGAATCATTGTCAACGTGAATCCCGCATTTACCCGGATTACCGGATATGCGAAAGAAGAAGCAGTCGGAAACACGCCGAAAATATTGCGTTCCGGGAAACACGACGACAAGTTTTACGATAATATGTGGAACTCCATCAAAAAGAATGGTCACTGGGAAGGCGAAATATGGAATAAACGGAAAAATGGAGAGCTATTTCATGAACGATTATCGATCAGCGAAGTGAAAAATGACAGAGATGAAGTCATCTATTACGTCGGCCGATTTTATGATATTACGAAAGGAAAATAATAGATTGGAACTAGACGACAAAAACTCAAGCGGAAAATCCGCTTGAGTTTTTTTATACTCCCTGTTTCCGGTAATTGGAGCGGGAGCGATACTGTTGCGGCGGCCGGGCCGGATATCGTATCGGAAAACTGAATATATGCACAAGCCGGGTAAACGGAATGGAAGCAAACAAGGCAAAGGCCGATACGACGTGAAGTTTAAAGATAAAAGGCACGCCGCCCATCAGCTCATATTTCGGCTGGAAAATAAACAGACTGCGAAACCAGGGACCGATTGTTTCCCGATACTCATATGCGACCACCGTCGTATTGTAAATAATCGTCATGTACGTGCCGGTACCGGCGACAAATAACAAGGCAAGTACCGTAAAAAAATCAGCAAACGTTGCTTTTATCCGCACCGGGTCAATGGTGATTTTGCGGATGAGAAGGATGACTAATCCGAAAACGACCATCAGTCCGGCCAAACCGCCGCCCCATATCGCACCGATATGATATGCATGATCGGAAATTCCAAGCGACTGATAAAACTCCATCGGTATAACCATCCCCATGACGTGACCGATAAATGCGAAGATGATTCCGTAATGAAAAAGCGGGGAACCAATCCGCAGCCACTTTTTTTCAAGGAAATTCGTAGACGGTGCCGCCCACGTCAGCTGACGGAAGGCGTATCGGTACAATAAACCGAAAATCATGATCGTACCCGTAATATAAGGAAAGATAACCCACCAAAATATATCTGCCACAGGCATTCCTCCTAAAGGTGTAATCGTAGTTTTTATTGATACATGATCGGGTAAGGCAGTTCTTCCAAATCGGCTTTTTCCCGCCCTAACTCCAGCTGCCGGATTTCTTCTTTCGACGGAACCGGGAAAACGTACGCCGTTAAAATTTCTAAAATTTGGGCGTACGGGTTTTCCCGGTCGATTTTCTCCGTCATATAACTGACAGCAACACTCATCCGCTTCCAAAGCCGTTTCGTTTCTTCATTTTTTGGTGCGACGGCCAGAAATTCCAAAAGCATCGGAATGTAATCGGCGAGTTCCGATCCGTCCCTCTCAAAACCGTGGACATTGATGATTTTTTGCAGTTTAATAAGCGCTGCACCACGCCGGTTGCTGTCCCCCAGCTCGTAAGCCGTTAAATAGAGGCCGAGATTCGATTTTAGATCAAAGGTTTCCACATATATCCGCTGCAATTCCCGGATTTCTGTCCGCAGCAACGGAGCGTACATATTAGTTATTCTCTGCCCTTTTCTTTTCGGAAATATTTCTTCTATGACTTCGTTCATTTCTTTCATTTTTATTTTCCATTGTTCCGTCGGATAGCTTAGCGCTCTCGCGGACAAAATCAATAATGCTTGCTCCTCTTTTTTCATAAGTTTTCTCTCACCTTCATCATGCCGAATCGCGGATTCATCCCTTCCGGAGGGGCAAGTTCTTCCAGACTGCATGCTCCCCGTTTGTAATGAAGGTCGTCATCCATTTCCCGCCGTCCCGTCGGAATGACGTAGCGTTCATTATATTTTGCCACACCTAATAGTCTTGCCATTTCTTCAATTTCTTCCGGAGTAGTCTCTGCCTGCTTTACTAATTCGCTCTGGCGAAATTCGTCTACTCCGCCGACGGTTTTTCCGCGCATGTATACCCGCATCGCTGATAGTTTCAGCAGCACTTTCCGAATCACTTCTGTGTCATCGGCAGATAGAAGCGAAGCTAAGTATTCTACCGGTATGCGCATCTGATCGACGGCTGGAATGTATCCGTCCGTATCTAATTCGTCCTCATTCGTAATATGGTTCATAATCGGACTTAACGGCGGCACATACCATACCATCGGCAATGTCCGGTATTCCGGATGCAGCGGCAAGGCAATTTTCCATTTCATCGCCATTTTATAAACGGGAGATTCTTTGGCCGCTTCAATCCACGGGTCCGTTATCCCTGCTTTTCTTGCTTTTTCCTGGACTTCCGGATCAAAAGGATCGAGAAAACAAGATAATTGGGCTTCATACAAGTCTTTCGGATCTTCCACAGAGGCCGCTGCCTTCACTTTATCCGCATCGTATAAAACAACACCAATGTACCGGATTCTTCCGACGCACGTTTCCGAACAAATTGTCGGCAGACCCGCTTCTGTCCGCGGATAACAGAAATTGCACTTTTCCGCTTTATGGGTATTCCAATTGTAATACACTTTGTGGTACGGGCACCCATTTTGGCAAAATCTCCAGCCCCGGCACGCATCGTGGTCAACTAGAACGATACCGTCTTCATCCCGCTTATATAAAGCGCCTGTCGGACAAGAGGCGACACAGGACGGATTAAGGCAATGTTCGCAAATGCGGGGCAAGTACATCATAAAGGTCCGCTCATATTCCATTTTGATATGCTCCTGCATTTTTTCCACGTTAGGGTCTTTGGCCACATTTTCGCTTCCGCCGGCTAAATCATCATCCCAGTTGGAGCCCCATTCCGGCTTGTCGATATATTTTCCGGTAATCGTCGAAACCGGACGGGCTACAGGCAAATTATCCCTTTTCGGACTGTGGATGAGATTATCATAGTCATAGGTCCACGGCTCATAAAAATCTTCCATTTCTGCCATATCCGGGTTATAAAATATTTTCGCCAGTTTTGAAATCGGACCCCCGGCCCGAAGCTTCAATTTTCCGTCCTTTAATATCCAGCCGCCTTTGTACCGGTTCGTATCTTCCCAACGTTTCGGATACCCGACTCCCGGGCGGGTTTCCACGTTGTTAAACCACATATATTCCGTCCCCGGCCGGTTTGTCCACGTCGTTTTGCACGTAACCGAACACGTGTGGCAGCCGATACATTTGTCCAGGTGCATGACCATTGCCACTTGAGCTTTAATTCTCAAGCCAATCAACCTCCTTTAATGGTCTGACAATAGCGATGGTGTCCCGTTGGCTTCCTGTCGGACCGTAATAATTGAACCCGTAGCTTAATTGGGAATACCCGCCGATCATATGGGTTGGTTTGACGGAAATTCTCGTGATGCTATTATGGGTTCCGCCGCGCTTTTTATTGATTGCCGTACCTGGCACTCCCATCGTCCGGTCCTGGGCATGATACATGTACACCATTCCTTTTGGCATCCGGTACGTAAGCACGACCCGGGCAACGACGACACCATTTCGGTTAAACACTTCGATCCAATCGTTATCCTTCAGTCCGATTGATGCACCGTCTTCTTCATTCATCCAAACGACCTGCCAGCCGCGAAACAATTGCACCATCGGCGTCGCTTCGGTAAACATCGTATGGATGCCCCATTTTTGATGCGGGGTTAAATATCTTAGCGTCAGTGACTTGCCGTCATCTGCCACTTGTCGGTCATTTTTTACAAATGGACCTTTATTGAGCGGCGGCAAATATAACGGCAATGCTTCACCGAAATCAAGAATCATTTCGTGATCCAAGTAAAAACTTTGTCTCCCTGTCAGCGTCCGCCACGGGATGTTATATTCGGTATTTACCGTAAACGGAGAATAGCGCCGTCCGTCTTTTTCCATTCCGCTCCACATCGGTGTAGAAATGGACGTCCGCGGCTGGGCGGTTAATGCTTCCAGTGTGAAATCTTCTTCTTCCCTTGCCTCGGCAATTTCCGTAAGTTTCAGGCCAGTTTTTTCCTCCATGGACTTCCAGCCTTCCACTGCCCGCTTGCCGTTTGTAGCTCCCGACATAAAGAGAATGGCATCGATTGCCTTGCGGTCTGAAAACAAATCCGGATTTCCTTTTCCGATGCCGTCAAATGTTGATTCCCCAAGCCGGTCCTTTAATTCGGCAAACACTTTTTCTCCCGGGAGTTTAACTCCTTTACCGCCGTAGCCTTTCTTTAAATTCGGTCCGATCGTGATCATTTTTTCATAAGTACGAGGGTAATCCCGTTCCATTATTTGAAGATGCGGCATCGTTTTGCCCGGAATCGGTTCTGTTTCCCCTTTGCGCCAATCTTTGATCTTCCCTAACTCCTGGGCAATCTCCCCTTCCGAGTCATGACCTAACGGCCGCATGAGCAGTTCTTCAGTTTTCGGCAAATGTTCCTTCGCCAGTTCCGAGAATACTTTGGCTATTTCACGGAACGTATCCCAGTCGCTTTTCGCTTTCCATGGCGGACTGATTGCTGCATTAAATGGGTGGATAAAAGGATGCATATCCGTACTGCTAATATCGTATTTTTCATACCATGTTGCTGCCGGAAGAACGATATCAGAAAACAGACCGGAACTCGTCATACGAAAATCAATACTGACAAACAAATCCGTTTTCCCTTCCGGCGGCGTATCGGAAATGTGTACCATTTCCGGCTGCCAGGAGCTTTCCGCATTCGCCATTACCTGGTGTTCTCCTCCGATAAAATGTTTCGCAAAATATTCATGCCCTTTCCCGCTGTCACCGAGCAAATTCGATCGCCAGTTGAAAAATACCCGCGGGAAGTTCCGTGGGTCATTCGGATTTTCTATTGCCCAGTCAATCTCGCCCTTTTTAATTTTTTCAACGACGTGCTGAATAACTTCTGCATCACTTTTTGCTCCTTGTTCTCTGCTTTCCTTTACGATATCAATCGAGTTTTGCGAGAACTGGGGAAAAGAAGGGAGCCAACCAAGTCTTGCCGAAAGGGCATTGACATCTGCAGGATGCATGCCTCGATACTTGCTGCCCCATGCATCCTCTTTTTCGTCATCGTTTTTTATTTCATAGCGGAATTGTTCGGTGACGAAATAAAAGAAGGACGTGCCATTTTGCAGCCTTGGCGCAACTCCCCAGTCGGTCGCAAAGGAAATAACATTCCACCCTTCTACCGGCCGCACTTTTTCCTGACCGACATAATGGGCCCAGCCGCCTCCGTTTACTCCTTGGGAACCGGTCAGCAAGATTAAATTTAATATCGCACGGTAAATTTGATCACTATGGAACCAGTGGTTTGTACCCCCGCCCATGGCAATCATCGATTTTCCTTCTGTTCTTTCCGCATTATCCGCAAATTCCTTTGCCACTTGGATGACGTGATTTCGGTGCACTCCGGTAATGCTTTCCTGCCATGCCGGGGTATACGGTTTCGGGTCATCATAATCGGCCGGATAATCCCCTGGCAGCCCCCGGTCCACACCGGCATGGGCCATTAACAGGTCAAAAACGGTCGTTACTTTTAGCAAATTACCCGTTTTGTCCTTTATTTGTTTAACCGGCACACCGCGGGTAACAGCCCCTCCCTCTTCTTCAGCAAAGTAAGGAAAGCTGACCGGAACGATTTCATCTGAGGTGGAAAGAAAACTCAATTGGGGATGAATTTCTTCCCCGGCTCCATTCTTTAATTCCAAGTTCCACTTGTTGCCGCCGTCCCAGCGATGGCCCAACGTTCCATTTGGAATTTCGATGTTTTTCTTTTTCTCATCCCAAATGACCGTTTTCCATTCGCCAAGCTTTTCTTTATCATCAAAGTCGGAGGCCCGCAAAAAACGGTCTGTCCGATATTCGTCACCATGCTCCCGTAAAATGACTAAAAACGGCAAATCGGTGTACCGTTTTACATAGTTAAGAAAGTACGGAGTTTCTTTTTTTACATAAAATTCTTTCAATATGACGTGGGTCATTGCCATTGCCAAAGCACCGTCTGTTCCCGCCCGTGCAGGAAGCCAGATGTCGGCAAATTTTTCATATTCGGCATAGTCAGGACTGACACCGACGACTTTTGTTCCGTTATACCGGGCTTCTACCATAAAATGCGCATCAGGAGTACGGGTTTGCGGCAAATTAGTTCCCCAGATGATGAAGTACTTCGAATTATACCAATCGGCACTTTCCGGCACATCAGTCTGGTCCCCCCACACCTGCGGCGATGCAGGAGGAAGATCAGCATACCAATCATAGAAACTTAATAAAGTTCCTCCAATCAGCGAAAGAAATCTTGCCCCGCCTGCATAGCTGACCATCGACATGGCTGGAATCGGACTAAATCCGACAACCCGATCCGGTCCGTATTTTTTAATTGTGTATATAATAGAACTGGCAATTAACTCACAAATTTCCTGCCATTCGACACGGACAAATCCGCCTTTGCCCCGGGCAGAAACATATTTCTTCCGTTTTTCCGGATTGCTGACAATTGCTTCCCATGCCGCTACCGGATTTTTTCCCTCGTTCCGTTCCTTTCTCCATAAGTCATATAAATCGCCGCGAATATAAGGAAACTTTACCCTTGCCGGACTATATGTATACCAGGAAAAACTTGCTCCCCGCGGACATCCCCGCGGTTCGTATTCCGGATAATCGTCACCCGTGGAAGGATAATCCGTTTGCTGGGTTTCCGACGTAATAATCCCGTCTTTTACATAGATTTTCCAGCTGCAGGAACCGGTGCAGTTAACCCCGTGGGTGGAGCGGACAATTTTATCGTGGGACCAGCGTCTCCGGTACAGCTCCTCCGAATCCCGCGAACGGGGACTTTCCTCCGTCCAATTATCATTAATTTTGTTCCCGCGTCTAATATACTGCAGAGACTGTAATAATTTATTGTTCCTTCCTGCCATCATTATCACCTCCAGAAGAGATCCACCCTATCGGATTAAACTCTTCCCCGACAATGCGAAACCCTTCTTTTCCTTCCTCAAATTCTCGTAAAAAAACTTTTAATGTTGGTGCATTGGCGGCAACCAAAATTAATCGTTCAATTGTATCCAAATCATTGAGACGGTATATTTCTTCAACGAGTCCGGGCTCCAGCAATCCGAAGCGCATCCTTAACACAGCGATTAAATCCTCCCGGTCCTGAGTCAAATCTGCTTCCTGTTCAAATAAAAACATTTTGCTCCTCCTCTTAAGGCGTCATCTTCTTAAAGTAATCATCAATCATTACTTCCCGGCACTGTATACCTGTTTTTTCGATGAAAGAATCGATTTTCGAATTCCCATCATCGAGTTCCTGATGAGTAAAAAACTGATCCGCCTGATGGGAAAACTGGCTGCCGTAGCTAACAGTGACATGAATTCCATCCTCATTCTCTGTTCCAAAAATTTGAATGTCGTAAGGATGGATATGATATTCGTCCTCCAGTTTCATGGTAATCAGCCGATAAAGGTTCGGAGACAGCGACTGTAGTGGAGCTGGCCGGTTCATGTCAATCCCTCCTTTATTCATGTCCTTGAAGGATTCGTTCTTCTTCCTGATTATGAAACATATCTACATGGACCAATGCATGGAAGCGTGCCATTACTTCTTCATTAAACCCATCCTTTGCCAGCAATTCTTTTAATTCTTTCACCAAAAAACGCATCGTATCATGGTCCCTTGTAAGAGCAATAATTTCAGATTTTAATTGAGGAAACTCTTCTGCTAATTCTTTATATAAACCGCTCTCTTCTGCATCCGCATGCTTCAATGTCCGTGACTCCCAATGTTCGACGGCAATGTAGGCAACTTCTTTTCCTTTTTCCAAATCTCCTTTTTTCCATAATTGAAGCAGCAATTCATTTAACTCGATTGCTTCATTCAATGCAGCTTCATGTATGGCAGCATGACTGAAGGCATTTTTTAATCCAGGTCCTGACATATCCTTACCTCCCTTCTGATTTTTGCCGCAAGAAGCCAACAAAAATATACATCTTCAATTATGTGAATTAATTTCCTTTTTTATACTCCTTTTCCAGAGAAAGAAAATTTGGATGGAGAGCCGCAACTTTGCTTTTCAACAATAAAAAAAGCACCCCGTTGGGCAGATTGCTCTGTCCATCGAGGTGCAATTAAATTATGCTTTAACTTTTCCTTGCTCGCGCCAAGCTTTCGGAATATAAACACAATATGGCTCGCTTTCCATATAATCGCCGGTAACGTTATAAGCCCGGGATCTGGAGCCGCCGCAAACATGCCGGAATTCGCACACGCCGCATTTTCCTTTATATTTGTCCGGGTTCCGGAGGTTTTTAAATATTTCTGATTCCCGATAAATGGTCGCAAGCGGAGTTTGTCTTACATTGCCAGCTTTTAATGGCAATAGTCCGCTCGGATATACGTCGCCGGTATGGGAAATAAAGACGAATCCATTTCCGTCATTAACTCCTTTTGGAGCCCGGCCAAGCCCGTCAATCGCTCCTGTTTTGCCTTGATTGATTGCATCTTCATAGTAAATATGCTCTTTATCGCTTAAGCCTCTTTTTTCCCGCATTTTTTGCTGGATGACGACACGGCGATAATGTTGTCCGGCAGTTGTTTTAATGTCGAAAGGTAGCCGTTTTGACAATTGATATAGCCAGCGGAAAACTTTTTCATGTTCTGCAGGGCTGATCATATCTGACTCTTTACCCCGTCCCGTCGGTACTAGGAAGAAAACACTCCATAAGACGACGCCTAATTTTTCCACCATTTCCGCCATTTCCTCTAAGTAATCATAATTATATCGGGAAATTACCGTATTGATTTGCAGCGGCATGTCCAATTCATGCAAATATTCGATGGCCTTCATCGTCAAATCGAAGGAGCCTTCCGTTCCGCGAAAATGGTCGTGCACTTCTTTGCAGTGACCGTCCAAACTGAACGCCCAGCGGGCAAGCCCAATATCTTTTGCCTTTTGCATCGCTTCTTTAGTAACATTCGGAGTTGCCGATGGCGTCATGGATACTCGGACTCCCTTTTTAATCGCGTATTCGGCGATATCAAATACATCAGGTCGCTCTAGCGGATCCCCGCCGGTAAAGACGAGCATTGGATTATCCATATCATAAATTTGGTCAATTAAATTTTTTCCTTCTTCAAAGGTCAATTCCAGCGGATGGCGATGATGCTGAGCTTCCGCGCGGCAGTGAAGACAATGCAGCTGGCACGCACGAGTAAGCTCCCATATAACAATAAAGGGGTTTTCGTTATAATCCCGGTTGAACATAATTTTCCCTCCAGCTCATTTTTATTCAACATACCATTTTTAAAACTGATTTAGCAGTGATTTATTTCACATTGTTTGTGACGAAAACGGTATATAATAGTAATTAATGTGACGAAAGTTTGTACAGGATGGATAAAATAAATAAATCCTTGAAAAACTTCCAAGGATTTATTTATAATCGATTTACTTTTTGCCTATTACTACTCTCCACAAGTCGGGACCATTTTCTAAATATTCCCAGGTAAAAGTGCCTTCTCTTTCCATCATGAATTGATATTGCAACGGTTTCGGGTCGTGGTCATTCGTTAACTCCAAATATTCACCAGATGCCAAGCCGTCAAAGGCTTCAAATATTTTAGGGTGACGAATTCTCGGTTCAATATCTGGTGCGTGTAATCTTACTGCAATTTGTTTTTCACTCATTGCCAATTAACCTCCTAGTTGTTGTTTCTTTATATGTTTATCTTATACTAGCAAAAACCGCTTTGATGTGATGCCTGTCACATTTTCGCTATGATTTTACGCACTAAGCCCTTATTAAAAAAATCCGTTTCAGAAGGCAAATGGCTAAAATATATTGAGAAAGAGGTAGGCTCAATGTATCCAGATACAGTGAAGGAATTATTACAGCGATTTCCGTTGTTTCAAAATTTAACAGAATTTGAAATGGAGCCTGTGCTCCGTATCGCCAAAAACCGAACTTATCGTCAAGGCACTCATATTTTTATGCAAGGAGATCCGTTAACAAATGTTTATTTTATCCATCATGGGAAAGTAAAAATATACCGGACGGATTTGCAGGGAAAGGAGCAAATCGTCAACATTCTCAGCCGCGGTGAAATGTTTCCCCATCAAGGGTTTTTCCGCAACGACAATTACCCTGCCCACGCCGAGGTAATGGAAGATACCGTGCTAATCTATATACCTATCAATGAATTCGAGGAATTTTTAATTTCTAATCCGGAAGTTTGTATTAAAATCTTTCGGGTGCTGGGAGATAAACTTGTCGATTTGCAGAAACGGCTGGAAGAAAAAATTCTCCACAATACGTACGAACAGATTATTTTATTATTAATCCGTTTGGCGAAAAATCACGGAATCCGCCTTAGCAATGATGAAGTGAAATTATCTACCCAATTCACAAATAAGGATATGGCCAATATGATCGGCTCCAGCCGGGAAACAGTAAGCAGAACGTTAACCCAGCTGAAAAAGAAAGGCTTTATTCAAACAGCGGAAGACGGGCATTTAATACTGGACATTCCCCTTCTCAAAGAGGAATTATTTTAGTAAAACAAATAATTGAAACATAGGCTCCCATCTGAAATTGGAGCCTTTTTTATTTGTTCGCTGCATGTGATTTATATCACTTCATAGCTAATTGAAAATGATTATCATATAAGTAACAACCTCTCTTAGGGTTAGAATAGCCGTCGATATCCACGGCATAAAACAGAAACCGAGGTGAATATCATGGAAAACAAAGACTACGTGGAACTGGACGTGAGGGAAGATTTGCATCTGAAAAAGGAACCTTTCGACAAGATTATGGCGACAGTAAAATCATTAAAAGAGGGTCAGGCTTTTGTTTTACATGCTCCCTTTAATCCGCTTCCTTTACATAAAGTATTAGGTCGCAGAGGGTTTGAGCATAAGGCAGAAAAAATTGAAAAGAAACATTGGAAAGTAATCTATACGAAGAAGGAGGATTCCGGAGATGAAAATTCTTGATAACCGCGGATTAGAACCGCCTGCACCAATGATGCGCACGTTAAAAAATTTGGACAAGATGAAAAAAGGGGAAAAACTGGCGATTATTAATGACCGGCGGCCGATGTTCCTTTATGAGGAACTGGACGAAAGAGGGTATTTGCACGAAACAGAACCTCAGGAGGACGGCAGCTTTAAAATAACTATTACAAAGACTGGTGATTAAAATGATGCCCCGGGCAGACATGAAAACGGACACGAATATTACATTGCCCCTCAGTTTTATCGTTTATGGCTTAATTGCACTGATTCTTTCCCAATTTATATTATTTTTCAGCAGCAGTTCGCTGCTTTCCGGGCAATTCCGGATTCCGGAAATATGGATGAGCGCCCACTTCCTTTTGCTCGGCTTTGCGTTAATGGTTGCAATGGGAGCTATGTACCAGCTAGTTCCTGTTGCCTTTTTAGTGCAAATATGGAACGAGAAATTTGGCTTTGTCCAATTTTTTATGACCGCATTCGGAATTCTATTCCTTAGCGCCATGTTAGGAATAAAGCCGAACTTTGCTGTTTATGGAGGCATATTGACCGTAATTGGAGTGTTCATGTTTCTCCTGCAAATGGAAAGGACGATGAAAAAGGTAGAGAAAAAATCGATGATGTATTACTTCGTCATCGCAAGCCTTTCCTTCCTATTGCTGGCGATTCTGGCAGGATTTCTTCTCGTTTGGAATTTTGCTTTTGGCGGAATTCCAAATCACGAAGCAATTCTATACACCCATATGACATTCGGGGTAGCCGGATGGTTTACGCTTTTAATTTTTGGCTTCTCGTATAAATTAGTGCCGATGTTCAGCTTATCCCACGGCTTTTCGATGAAGCGGGCAAAACCGTCACTCATTATTTATATAGCTGGCTTAAGTTTTTTAGTCGCCTCTTTTTGGCTTCCGGTATCCTTCCTTGATATATTAGGCTGGATGCTACTATGGGCCGGTTTTGGCCTGTTTGTCCTGGATATAAAAGAAATCTTGCAAAAAAGAGTGAAGAAAAAGCTGGATAAGCCTTTCATTTTCTCTCTTATTGCCATTGGCAGCGGATTTCTTATTCATACGATTGCACTTGGATTCAGTCTCTTTGCCGTCCATCATCGCGATATATGGAGCTGGCTCATTTTCCTCTATATTATGATTTGGATTATTTTTAGCATCATCGGCTACCTTTACAAGATCGTGCCCTTCTTATGGTGGACCCATAAGTATGCAGATCGGATCGGTAAGGAAAAAGTGCCGACATTAAAGGAAATGATGAATGAAAAATTAAGCATCTATTTATTCATTCTTTTTTCCGTTGCCATTATAGGAATCATTATCAGTTTTAGTGTTGCAAGCGGCAAATTGTTATTTATTTTTCTTGGAATCCTTGCCTTCACTTCCCTCGTCTATGGGATGTCAATCATAAAAGTCCTTGTTCAATAGTCTCAGCGAAAAAGGAGTTGGTGCCGATGGATATCGTAGAAAAAGTGCAAGAAGCTTTATACGATGTTATTGACCCGGAACTGGGTATAAACATTGTCGATTTAGGACTCGTCTACGGCGTAGGCGCAGATGATGAAGGGAATATTACGATTACGATGACGCTGACTACCCCTGGATGCCCGATGCACGACAGTATTGCTGCCGGAGTGGAGCATCGGGTATCTCAAGTGGAAGGAGTGCAAGATATCCATGTCGACTTAGTATGGGAACCGGCATGGAATCCATCGAAAATGAGTGATCGTGCGAAGGAGATGCTGTGGGGATAGCTCCCCCTGTCTCCTTTTTTTCAAATCTCTGAAACCCCATCAACACCGCTACAATTTCGTCAAGGAAAATTCCCATTTTTGCCCTATTTCCCTTTATCTTTATTGATAAAATAGTGGTAGAGAATCTAGGAGGAACAAACATGAAAAAAACTTATGTACATATTTCCTTGCTCTTTTTTCTAATTACAGCTTTGTCTGGGGTGTTGATGCGGGCCTTTCCTTATTTTCCCAATTTCTTTATTCCCTATGATCATATATTGCATGCCCACTCCCACATTGCTCTTCTTGGATGGGCATTTTTAGGCGTATTCGTCATTTTTCTCAAACTCGAGTGGGAACGGATAGCAAAGAGAAGACAGGCGATGATCATTTGCTTCACACTTTTCGTCGTATCATTGTGCATGTTTTTTGCATTTTTAGGACAAGGCTATGGCTTTATTTCCATACTTTTTTCCACTTTGCATATTTTTGCCGAATATTGGGCTGTCATTTTTATTTACCGATATATTAAAAGGAACCGCCATCTTCCAAAGCTTTCTTCCTTATATTATAAAGGAGCACTCCTTGCACTCATCATTTCATCCTTCGGACCATATTCCTTGGCTATTATTTCTGCCAACGGCTGGAAGGATGGCGCATTGTATGATATGTCCATTTATTTCTATTTGCACTTCCAATATAACGGCTGGCTCACGTTGTTTTTAATCGGTTTGTTAATAACGATTCTTTCCTCTCAAAAAATACAGTTTAAACAAAGGTATTTAAAGCTTGGATTTTGGCTATACTTTTTTTCTCTATTTCCAGGCTATTTACTGTCTGTTCTCTGGGTGGAAGGGTTAACTAGTTTTGCAAATGTATTGGCGGCAGCTGGTAGTATTGGGCAATGGATTGGCGTTCTTTTTATCTTATTCGCTTTTCACGGCTACAAGAAATATTTTTCCAAACTGGAAGCTTTCGGTTTGAAAATTACTTTCCTGCTATTATTTTTAAAGAGCACATCTGAGCTGGGGCTAATATCCCCTGTACTTGCCGAATTAGTTTATGATACGAGAAGTGTCGTTATCGGGTATCTTCATTTAACGCTGCTCGGATTTATCAGCATCTTTATTTTGACCCAATTTGCACTGGCAAAACTGCTTCCTATTCATCAGAAGAGCAGAAATGGCTTTGCCATCTTCTTCATCGGCTTGATCATGAATGAGTTATTATTATTTGCCGATGCTTTTCTCCAATGGATCGGCATTCGAACATTGCCTTTCCATATTTCCGGACTGCTAATTGCAAGTATCTTGCTCGCATTAGGTATTTTCATTATATGGAGTTCGGTTATGCATAAGAGCAGCCATTGATAAAGAGAACGTAAAAATGCCCCAGTTAGATTTGAAAACAGTCTAATGGGGGTTTTTGTTGGACATGCTGTTTTTTCCATTTTTAGTTAATTACGGTATTATGCGGCAAAAAAACAAGAAGGATTCGCAGGTGACTTGCGAATCCTTCTTATTCATAATCCTCGATAAACAATGTTTGAATGAAATAGATAAACAGACAAAGCCCCATGAACAGAAAGGTCCATCCTAGTGCTTTTTGCTGGGAAATAAGGTAATTATTGCACAGCTGGACAGGGGCTGCGATATAGAGCCAGGCCATCAAGCCAAACAGTACAGCAATAAAAACGTATACGATTTTTTTAACGAAGGGGGTTAATTTTCTCCAGCTTTCTCTCAGCGGAACCCCGGCAAGAAAAGGAAGACTAATAAACTTCCACGCTTCTACAAAAGGGGAAGCAATTGCTTCATCCATCATTCTCGGGATCATCCAATAACTTAAAATAATGAGAAAAAGAATAATGCCAGGGATGCCGTTTGCATTCCACTTTTCAAAAAATCGAGGGAATTTCTGTTTTAATAAAGGAGTAAACAACATGCCGATGACAATGAGCAAAGGCATTTGCATATGCATGTGGATAACCATGTTTGATTCAGAAATTACAATAACCGGGGGAAGCATCATGAAAATATAGATGACGAAACCATAGATTGCTTGCTTCATTCCTTCTCCCCCGCCTTCTTCTCTAAAATGGCTGTTACTTTATTTGCAGCTTCTTCAATTTTTTTGTAATCCATCACTTCGACCAGCGTGCCTTGCGGGTCGACTAAATAAAATGCCGAATTGTGGGTGAAATTTCCTGAATCATCCGGTATAACGACGACGCCAAACTCATCCAGCAAATTTTTCAGCTCCGATTCATCCGGTATTCTTGCCATCCGCCACGTTTCCCCGTCACTGTTAAAATAAGAACGGTATTTTTCCAATGTTTCCGGTGTATCCCTTTCCGGGTCAAAACTGATGCTTAAGAATACAATATCCTCCCCGATATATTGCTCTGGAATTCGTTCATATACTTGAGCCATATTTAATTCCAATTCAGGACAAACATCAGTACAAGCAGTATAAATAAAAGTGACAAAGACATATTTCCCGGAGAACTCAGAAAAAGAATATTCCCGTTCTTTGCTGTCCTCCAATGTTACATTAGGAAATTGGGGCTTTTCTTCAATTAATTCCTTCGTCCGGGCCGTTTCTGCAGTAAAAGCTTGAAAGCCATCGGTACTTACAAAAAAGATTAAGAAACCGAAGACGAGTATGATGATTATGGACAACAAATTATTGCTGATTCTCTTCAACGCTGATCACGTCCTTATTTACGTATAAAGGAAAGAGATAGTCCATCACAACTATAGACTATCTCTTTTTCAATTACCAAGTTCGGATTGGCGGTGAGCCTGGAACGTTGATCATTTCCATTAACGGCATTGCGTAACCCATAGCAACGATCGCAATTAATAGGATAATGCATAGTCCCCAGCGTTCAAGCCACATTGGGGATGGGGCATCATTTGGATCCTGTTCCCCGATTGCGAATTCAGTAACTCCTTTTGGAGCTAAGAACATCAAGTTAAACGCAATATATACCATCAATACGACACCGATAATGAGGAACGTACCGCCGATGGCCAAGAAGATTAAATATGGTTCCCAGCCTAGAGCCGTTGCATGATCCCCATAGGTAGAGTAAGAAGTTCTGCGCGGAGAACCTAAAAGCCCGACAGCGTGCATTGCTCCAGACATAAAGATCATACCTAATGTCCAGAAAATTGTTTGGGCAATACCTAATTTGTTCATTTGCGGCGTCAATTGACGTTTGCTTAAATACGGAATGAGCCAGTAAGCAACCCCGAAGAATGTTAAAGCTACGGTAACCCCAACGGTTAAGTGGAAGTGACCGACAACCCATAAAGAGTTATGCACAACTTGGTTCAGCTGGTTATTTGTTTGGGCGATACCGCCAGCTCCCCCTGGAATGAAGGCAACCATCCCGATAAACGGTGCAAGGAAGCGAACGTCTCCCCAAGGCAATTTCTTAAACCAGCCAAGCAGTCCTTTTCCGCCTTTCTTGCGGCCGGTTTTTTCAAATACAGCAAACATGGCAAAGGCAGTCATCATCGACGGGAACCCGATGGAAAGACTCATAAAGACGTGAACAAATTTCCATCCTTCCGTAATTCCCGGGTCAATGATTTGGTGGTGGAATCCGCCAGGGATATTTAAGATAACGAGCAAGAAAACAACTAATCTTGTCAGCGAATCACTGAAACGATATCCGTCAATAATTTTTGGAATGGCAACATACCATGCAGAAGCTGCAGACAAGTACCAAATGTTAACGAGCGTATGGCCGAAGCCCCAGAACAATGTCCGGCTGACGATAACGTTAATCGTTTCTTTAATGCCAAAAGCCCAGAAAATTAGAGCAAATACTTCAACTGCAACGAGAATGCTTGAAAAAGTTAACATAACAAATACGCCAGTTGCAAAGTATGAGAAAATCGGAATCCGCTGACCCTTATTTTGTTTTTTCCAATTTCCTACTTGAATGAAAACACCTGCAGCTGCGATCCAGATTCCCAATACTAAAAATACTAAACCAATGTAAAACCATGGAGATGCTTGCATTGGTGGATAGAACGTATACATAACCGTTGCTTCTCCGGCAATAACCATGGAAGCTACCATAACGACACCAATCACCATGGAGAACAAGGCAGTCCATCCAAGTTTACGGACAATCGGCAGCAATCCTCCAAAAGTATGGGAAAGTCCTGCATAAAAGTATGCTACGACGAAAGTAGTCGTAAATACGAGAACAAATAAAATACCATGCATCGTAAGGGTTTGATAATAGTCAAACCATGCCGGCAGTTCGAGCAGTCCTGCACGGTTTAAACCTTGAAACAGTCCTAAAAATCCTCCGATGAATACGGCAACAAATGATATGACTAAAAAGGTTAATGAAAGCTTCGCATCTTGGGGATTGACACCTAATGCTTTTTGAACCTTATCTTGAATAGATGTTTTTTCTACAGCTAATTCCATTCTCTATTCCCCCTCCTTTATTTCACAGTAATCGTTGTTGACATTAGCTGGTGTCCGGTTCCGCAATATTCGTTACAGATAACCAAGTATTCACCAGGTTCGTCAAACGTCTCGGTAATTTTTTGTACATGGCCAGGCATGACCATCGCATTCATGTTCGTGCCAGGAATTTGAATACCGTGAATGACGTCTTTCGATGTCATCGTGAAATGTACTGTTGCTCCAGCAGGTATTTCAATTTCATTTGGGGTAAAGCTGAACGCTTGCAATGTCATAACAACTTCATATTCATTCTCTCCGACCTCAAATACTCCCGGGTTATCAAAAGGTTCGGTTTCATCCACTTTTTGCGGATCAATTGGTTCCATTCCGCTTGGCGGAGCAAAACCTTGGGCAAAAGCTTGATAACCTGTAATAACCATAGATAAAACAATGATTGCTACACCAATGATTAGCCAAATTTCTTCCGCGCGATGTATTTTCATAATTAAATCCCTCCTATATTCTTGCTATAAATAAAGCAAGAAGTATGATGATAAAAAGTACAATCGTTCCACCGACAAATACGAGCGTTGAAAATAATGCTCCCTTGTAAGATTCTTCATGTTCAGAATGAGTCGTAATATTTTTGTTTGTTTCCACGTCATTACCCCCCTTATTGATATCCTCACCTCCATTCTAATTTCAAAAAGGAGGCAGATAAGTGAAATACATCACACCAAATAGTGATTTTCGTCACATTTCTGTGAAATCGTGACAAATTATTGACACGGTAATTTTTCTCTGTATCACAGAAAAAGAATAAAAAAACCAATCTTTTCCGCTTTGGAAAAGATTGGCTGTTCTTTTATATTATTCGCTTTACTTGGCCGGTAATTGCTTTCACGCACTGGACATGCTTGTCCCATGTTGCGGCATTAAGGCTTACATCATCCATGTTCTTTCTATCATCCATTCCCTCTGCATCCAACTCTTTAAGAAAAAGCTTTTTTGCAACTTGCGCGTTTACCCCTTCCGGCAGCGGAAATGCGCATAATTGCAGCGAGTCTTTTTCTAAAAGTGTTCTCTCTATTTTCCCCTGCGTTCTTTCTCTTTCCACTTGAGCTATTGGATGGAAACTGGATGTCGTAACGTATACGACCTTTTTCACCGCTCTATCTATGAGGATTATTAGCCAGTCCTCTTCCGTATGTATTTCCGTTTCGACAATATCGAATGCGATAAATTTCACGGTTCCACCTCCTGGAAACGAAAGCTAAAAAGGAATTATTTATTATACTACCATAAATGGGATTATTCTAAATAGTTTTTCTGCCAAAACATAAAAAGGTCCATCCTGTGATGCTATTACAGGATGGACAACGATATGTAATTAATCATTCCGGTCAATAAAACAGGTTAAAACTTGAGCTTCTTCATCCCCGACAGGGACGAATAAATGCGGTTTCGAACCTTTAAAGTACGCACTGTCACCCTTTTCCATATAATAGTTTTCGTTATCGTAGAGCAAATAGATGGACCCTTCTAAAATATAGATGAATTCATCTTGGGAATGGGTATATGCTTCCTTTCGCAAGTTAAGCTTTTTCGGCGTTACATGTACAATGGTAGGTTCTATACCGCTATAATGGCTGCGGTTTGCCAACAGCTCATAGGAGTAACCCATATGAGCATCTCCAACTCTCGCCTTCCGATTCGAACGTTTTTGCAGGACAAGGTCTTCTTCGGTTTTGTCGTCTAAAATCCAAGAAAGAGAAACACCTAGCGCTTCGCTGATTTTCGATAAAGTTGCAATGGCGGATGCCGTCTGGCCATTCTCGATTTTTGAAAGCAAACTTTTGGAAATACCGCACTCATCGGCGATTTGCTGTTGCGTTTTTTTCTGCCGCAATCGAACTTGTTTTATTTTTTGTCCAATTTTATTCAGATCTATCGAAACTCATTCCTTTCCTAGCCCTATCTATGCTTTAATCATAGAATAGCGGCAAATGTTTCGTCAAGAAAAGCCGAGGGAAATAAAAATACACGAAGAAAAGCCTTCGTGCACATTACAGGATTATTTAATTTGCATTCGCAAGCAAAGACCGGCTTGGAAGCACTCTTCCTAATTTGTTCTGGATCAATACGGAAGCTTCAAGTATCTTCCTTTCGTCAATCCCCGTTTCAATTCCTAAACCATGCAATAAGTAAAGTACATCATTCGTAGCTACGTTTCCTGCAGCTCCAGGCGCATAAGGACATCCGCCCAGACCGCCAATGGAACTGTCGAAACGGGTTATGCCGTATTGTAATGATGTAAATATATTTGTGATGGCCATTCCCCTCGTATCATGAAAATGCATGATGATTTTTTCTTTCGGAAAACGCGGCAGCAGGTGATGCAGCAATTTTTCCACTTGGGAAGGGACGGCAGAACCGATTGTATCCCCTAAAGAAATATCATCTACTCCGTATTCAAACAATTTTTCGCAAATAGGGATAACTTGATTTGGCGAAATTTTTCCTTCATATGGACAGTCAAATACTGTGGATATATAACCGGTAACATGTTTCCCAGCTTTTTTGGCATTTTCAATCACTTCTTTTAAAACAGGAAAAGTATCATCGATGGATTTATTAATATTCTTCCGGTTATGGGTTTCGCTGGCTGACATAAAGACGCTTGCCCCGTCAATTCCTGCCTCCAGCGCAAATTCCAGCCCTTTTTGATTGGGAACTAGAGCTGAGTAGGTGACGTTCGGATTTCTTTTTATCCCTTTCCCGACTTCCTTCGCATCAGCAAGCTGCGGGATCCATTTCGGATTGACGAAGGAGGAGTATTCAATTTCTGTAACTCCCGTTTCCGACAACATATTGATCCATTTAATTTTGTCTTCCGTTGACAAAGGTGTTTTCTCGTTTTGCAAACCGTCCCGCGGGCCAACCTCTTTAATTTGAACGAAATTTGGCAGTTTTCCCATCCATATCCCTCCCTTAAAATTAATCGGCACCCATATACTCATCGACGAACTTTATACAGTTATATGTTTTTCCTGCTGCACTCGTTCTGGAATCATTACTATATTCAACTATATCACATTATATTCAACCATGTTAATTTGTATTCAACTTTGTTGAATTTAGTTTATAATAAATTTTCAAAAATATCAACGTGTTTTTTGCACAAAAAAACATACTGTGCATCGGCGATGCCGATTCAGTATGTTTCAAAACCAATTATTGCGCTTGTTGTACTTCTTCTTGCCAGCCTTTACAAACATCTACCCAATCTTTTGCAGAGGAATACTGCTCCAGTTCTTCATTTGTTAATTCAATGGCCGAATTCGTGCTGCCGCACGCTGGAAAAACCGTGTGAAATCGCTTTAAAGACACGTCAAGAAATACATCTAATTTCTTCTTTAATCCGAATGGACAGACTCCGCCAATGACATGGCCAGTCTGTTCTAATACTTCCTCAGGGGAAAGCATCCGCGCTTTGAAACCAAATGTATGGCGAAATTTTTTATTATCAATTTTCGCATCTCCAGCAGCTACGACAAGAATCGGGTCTTCCCCTTCCCCGCGGAAAGATAAAGTTTTCGCAATTCGTGCAGGAATTACTCCAATCGTATCTGCCGCTTCCTGAACTGTTGCGCTCGAAGTAGAAAATTCCATAATATCTCCTTCCCGGCCCCAGTTCCGGAAATGTTCTTTCACCGATTCAATTGACATATATTTCTGCCTCCATTCCGAATCTTTTACTGTATTGGTATAAATCATACTTTATTCCCAACAATTTTTCAAATATTGATTCATTTTACTTTTTTAAAAAAGGTATTTCCTGAAATCCGGAAATACCTCTCAAGTCGTGAATTTACTTTTTGATAAACATTTGTGTCCAATAGTGTCCGTCTTTTACATACCCAACTCCAATATGAGTAAAGTCTTTATTTAAAATATTTGCGCGGTGGCCGGGACTGTTCATCCAAGCATTTACAACTTGCTGTGCAGAACGTTGGCCTTTGGCAATATTTTCCCCTGCAGCTTTATATTTAATGCCATAGCTTTTCATCATCGAAAATGGAGAACCGTAAGTCGGGCTATTGTGATCAAAATAATTGCGGTCATGCATATCTTGGGATTTATGTTTTGCCACTCTAGCAAGCTCCCAATCATATTTTAATGGAGATAGACCAGCTTTAGCACGCTCCTGGTTTACTAGTTTAATAACTTCTTGTTCCACTTGGGAATTTTGTTTCGCTGGAACATTGATCTTTTGGCCTGGATAGATTAGATTTGGATTTTTAAGTTGTGGATTTGCATTAATTAACTCTTTTACACCTGTTTGGGTTTTAACAGCAATTTTCCATAAGCTGTCCCCGTATGTAACAGTATATGAACTTGCCGCAAAAGCAGCAACCGGAAATAGTAATGTTGCACTAAGAGCAACGGTAACGAAAACTTTGCCTAATTTTTTCATCATGTTTTCTATCATCCTTCCTTTTTGGTATATCCAAATGATACAACGTAGAATGAGAGGATTCATTGCTCAAAATTTGGAAGGATTTTTGCAAAAAGATGACAAAAAAGACCATGCAAGAAAATACCGTCCATTTCTTGCATGGTCAGCCGTGTAATATTCGTAAATTGCTCGTAATAATGAATTCATGAAAAGGGAATTCCAATTTATTCCATCCGAAATTTATGCTTCCGTTGTTATATTTTCAGCGTTTATTATATTGGTTAAAAGGCTTTGTTCCTTTATGATTTGTCCATTTTTAATATAGACCCTCGGAACGCGTTTTCCGATCAGACAAGCTGTTTCATAATGAATCGTATTCATGATTTTTGCCACATCTCCCATGGAAATATAGCCTTCATTCGGATCACCAAAAATCGTAACAACATCATCGCGGGAGACATTTCCTACTTCGCTTACGTCTATCATGGACTGGTCCATACAAATACGGCCGACGATTGGAACGTTTACTCCTTTTACCGTTACATATCCTTTATTGGACAAAGAACGGGAAAAACCATCCGCATAACCAATTGGAATCGTTGCAATTAATGAATCCTTCTTCGGTGTATAGGTGCATCCGTAACTGATCGGCTCTTCCGCTTTTACCGTTTTCACGAAGACAGGCTTTGTTTTAAAGCTCATCGCCTGTGTTAAGGAGATCATATTTTTCAAGTGCTCTTCCGGGTATAAACCGTATAAGCTGACACCGACACGAACCATATCGAGATGCATTTCCGGATACTGGATGGTTGCCGCACTGTTGCAGCAGTGCTTTATCGGAATATCGATATGTTTTTCCTGCAAGTAATCGATGACTTCCATATAATTTTGAAACTGTTTCTTCGTATAAGCGGAATCGGTATTGTCCGCATCGGCAAAATGGGTATAGATTCCTTCTATATAAACATAATCGCTTTTTATTTTCTGAATAAGGTCATATACTTCCAATTTGTCGCGGATGCCAATCCGGTGCATACCGCTATCGATTTTAATATGAATACGGACTAGTTTTTTCATTTCATCGGCAATTTGCTGAATTTTTTCTGCAACTTCTTCCGTAAATACGGTTAGCGTAATGTTCTCAACAATAGCCTCTTTTACCGACTCAGCCGGTGTGTAGCCGAGAACTAATAACGGAAAATCGATTCCCGCCTTGCGCAATATTAACGCTTCATCTAATAGGGCAACGGCTAGATAATCTGCTCCTGCCTCAATGGCTGCTTCAGCTACTTCCACTGCACCGTGGCCATATCCGTCGGCTTTCACTACTGCCATTAATTTTGTTTCCTCTGCGATATGCTTTTTAAAAGCCTTTACATTTCCTTTGATCGCATCAAGGGAAATTTCCGCCCAGGCAGGACGATAGCTTCCGTACTTCATTTTGTTCCCCCCTATGATAGTAATATTCTATGCTGATGAAAAAATACCCTTCTTCAGCAGAAGATGAAGGGTATTTTTTCCGTATGTCAAAGATTATTTAATTATATCTTCAACTGGCACGTATTCGTAGCCTAGGTCCTCTGCAACAGCACGGTAAGTCACTTTACCAGCCATTACGTTTACCCCGGTTAAAATTGGCTGACTGTCTCTAATTGCCTGTTCTGCTCCTTTTTGAGCAATTTGGATTGCATATGGTACAGTTACGTTTGTTAAGCCGATTGTTGCAGTACGCGGCACTGCACCTGGGATATTTGGAACAGCGTAGTGCAATACGTCATGTTTTACGAAAATCGGATCGTCGTGGGAAGTTGGCTCATTGATCGTTTCAAAGTTACCGCCTTGGTCAATGGCTACGTCAACGATGACAGATCCTGGCTGCATCGATTTTACCATTTCTTCAGATACAAGTTTTGGCGCTCTTCTTCCAGGAATTAATACCGATCCGACAACAAGATCAGAGTCTTTTACAGATTCAGCAATGTTAAAGGAGTTCGACATTAATGTTTGTACATCTTTACCGAAAATTTCTTCCAATTGACGGAGACGGTCTGGATTCAAGTCGATAATTGTTACATCGGCGCCAAGCCCAACAGCAATTCTTGCAGCGTTTTCCCCAACAACTCCTCCGCCAATAATTGTCACTTTACCTCGTTTTACTCCAGGGATACCGCCAAGAAGAATTCCTTTTCCGCCTTTTGATTTTTCCAGGTATTGAGCACCGATTTGTGCAGCCATACGTCCCGCAACTTCACTCATCGGTGTAAGCAATGGCAATTTGCCGTTTACAGTAATTGTTTCATAAGCGATGGCAGTTACTTCATTTTCTACAAGTGCTTTCGTTAATGCTGGTTCCGCTGCCAAATGAAGGTAAGTAAAGAGTACTAGCCCTTTACGGAAATATTTATATTCTGACTCAAGAGGCTCTTTTACTTTCATGATCATGTCAGCTTTTTCCCATACCTCTGAAGCGCTTTCAATAATTTCCGCTCCAGCATTCCGATACTCTTCATCAGTAAAACTGCTTCCTAAACCAGCACCAGATTCAATAAGGACAGTTTGTCCTGCATTAACTAAATTCACAACCCCTGCTGGTGTCATTGCAACACGGTTTTCGTTATTTTTTATTTCCTTTGGAACACCAATAATCATTAGTGAATTTCCCCCTTTTATTTAATTACAATCTAATCGTAAATCTTTTTTACTAAAATTTCCTTATAGAAAAACATGAAAATCAAGCAAGTAAGTTGTGTATTTACACAATCACTTGCTTATTAGGTTGTCTAAGAGCAAATCAAGATATACAGTAATTTTCTGGTTCGGGTCTTTTAAATCTATCCCTCCTATCTCACTAATACGCTTCAGCCGGTAATTCATTGTATTAGGATGTACATGAATCTCTTTTGCTGCCTGATAAACATTACTGTCTGCCTCTAAATACACTTTTAATGAAGAAAGCAATTCGGTTCGATGCTTCATATCATAAGCTTTTAACTTCTCTATAATTTCATTTTTATAGTTCTCATTTTTTCTTAACCTATACAAGTCATCAAGAAACTGGTGGATTCCAAGATTTTGATACGTATAAACATTCCTCAATTCCGCCGGGAATTTCTGTTTCATTAGCAGCACTTTCTCGGCTTGTTTATAACTATGGCGAATGTCAAGGGGCGACTGATAAATTAAGCCGCTTCCGCCAATTATATCGTCAATTTCCAAACGGTTGCCTATTTCTTCGATAAATGATTGAATATAATTATTTAATTTTTTTGTTGTATCCGTGTCCTTTTTCATACGAACGAGAAGGAGCAATTGCTGGTCATCAAACAAACGGCAAACCACCTGAACATGATAGAGGGTCTCTGCCAAATAGTTGGCATGTTTTTCCACCGTTTTCGAAACCGCACTATTAAACTGGATAATGGCAACCGCCATGCGTCCTTTTAAATCCATGTCATACCGTTTAGCAAGTTGCAGGATTTTCTGTTCATCGTTAATATTCCCCAGCATGAGTTGCCAAAAGAAATCTTTATACCCTGCCGCTGAATTTTGCTTGCGCAAATTATTTTGCACAATATAGTTTTTCACTTGTTTCGCCGCTTCCTTTAACAAAAGCAATTCGTCATCAAGTAATGTTTTTTCATTCGTATGGGCCCAAATAAATCCAAGAATTTCATTGTTTTTCCGCACAGAAACGGCAACCCGATTGCCTAAGCCGACGGTAGGAATGGCAGGAATGACAACCGGATCGTCACCTTCGAACAATTTCGTCATCACGCCGCTTTTCCATAACCCGTTGATTACTTTGTCAGGTACTTTCCGCTGGATAATGGTAGAAATCCGTGCTTCATCAATTTTATCGGTATGTTTGCTGTAAGAAATTAAATGATGGTTGGAGTCTTCAATAGTGATGGGACATTCTAAAATTTCGGCGATGTAGTCCGCTAATTCATCTGCTGTATGAAAGGCATCCTTTTTGTTCGCAGCAAGGAGCTTGTTTCTTTTAGCTGAATAACTCAAAACGAAATCCCTCCGATTCCTGTCTCTACTACTTATTTTACCACAATTCCCCGCATCCCTTCTTCTATAGTTAATTAGCGACAAATATCATTAGTTGTTCGTTTAAACAAATTAGAATGCTGCTTTTTTTACTTTTGCACAACCCATTTGCATTTTTTTTTTGCTATAATGAAACCCTAAGTAGTACCTACTTAGGAATAAACAGAGGGGGATTTTTTCATATGCATCAAATAAAAGAAATTTTAAAAATTGGAAGCGCTTTTATTGGAATTATCGTTGGGGCAGGCTTCGCTTCCGGTCAGGAAATACTTCAATACTTTACTAGTTTTGGGACGATGGGAATATTTGCAGGCATCATCTCTGCAGCATTATTTGCCTATTCCGGCATGATTCTCGTCTGGCTTGGCAGCCGTACCCAAACAACTTCCCATAAACCGGTCATTTATAGAATCAGCGGACGACTTGTCGGATCGATTATTGACCTCATTCTCATTCTTACCTTGATTGGTATCGGCGTCGTTATGCTTGCCGGTGCTGGTTCAAACCTCAATCAGCAATTTGGTTTTCCGTATTTTGCCGGTACGTTAATTATGACATTGCTCATTTTATTTGTCGGATTTTTTGGGACAAATAAGGTTGTTAGTGCAATCGCTGGAGTGACACCTTTTCTTATTCTTTTCGTTATTATTATTTCCGTTTATAGTATTTTGACAATGGATGGAAGCTATGCTGACTTGAATGCGCTTGCAAAAGAAACACCGACGACACTCCCGAACTGGTTTATTTCTGGCATTAACTATGCATCTTTTAATCTTGCGGTAGGAGCTTCGATGGCAATCGTTATGGGCGGTGCGGAGAAAAACACAAAAACTGCAGCATGGGGTGGTTTTGCCGGTGGACTCGGTATCGGAATATTAATCATCCTAAGTCACCTTGCTATTTTTTCCAAAATCGAACATGTTGGAGATTTGGACATGCCGCTGCTCGGAATCGTAAACGAAATGTCGCCAATATTAGGTTTTATCATGTCAATTGTTATCTTCGGAATGATCTTTAATACAGGCATTGCCATGTTCTATGGCTTCGTCGCCCGATTTGTTGAGACGGGAACAAAAAAATTCAACATTATTCTAACGGTTACAATGGCCATTTCCTTTGTACTAAGCTTTATCGGATTTACCGACCTCGTTGCCTACCTGTATCCATTTATCGGCTACCTTGGCCTAGTATTAATTGCTGTATTGATTATCACTCCATTTAGAATGAAAAAATTGTCAAACTTTAAATCTGAAATTGAGATAGGGGGAGGTGACTAACCTCCGTCCCTCTCACACCACCGTACGTACGGTTCCGTATACGGCGGTTCCAGATTATGTATGACGCAAAATTTCATATCTAGC
>NZ_BMEV01000023.1 GCF_014637175.1 Compostibacillus humi
CTCACAAATTAATTATTATTGACCTGTTTTCAGAAAGTTATACGAGAAACCGTAAAATACGGTGTCTCTGCTTTCCTATTGCCAAATTTAGACTAATAATATTATTATCCAAAAATTTTGATTTTATTCACATGGTTTAGTGAGGTAGCTAAGTAATTTTATTTTCACAGAAAATGCTGATATATTTTAAGCTTCGCTGAAATTTATGAACTAGCACTGATAATACTTTTTTCCTGCTCTAATAAACGGGAGAATAACCGGATTCTCCCGTTTTATTACCAATTTATAGCCTGTAATTTAATATTCTTATACAATTCATTGTCACAGGAGGGAGTTTATTTGGAAAATAAATTGCTTCCACTGGACATCGAAGACTACGCGAAAAAGTTTTCCGGAAAAATATTGCTTCGTCAGGAAATCCCCCTTAATGACGAACAGTTTCAGCAATTGCTTACCCTACAAAATTTTACCCCTACACCATCCATCATCAAGAAATTCCCCTATTACCAATGCCAGCGCTGCGGCAGCCGCAAACGTTCCCTGCTTCCATCTTTCCCTTGTGCAACGTGTGGAAAAGAACATCTTTACTGCCGAAATTGCATCTCCATGGGACGAATTCTCGAATGTGAGCCCCTTTATGTTTGGTCTGGTCCTTCGCCGGCATGGGAAAAACATACATCCCCATGTACTTGGGAGGGGGAACTGACTCCAGCCCAGCAAAAGGCTGCTGACTGGATTGAAGCGGTCATTGGGAATAACGAAAAGGAATTGCTCGTTTGGGCTGTTTGTGGTGCAGGAAAAACAGAAATGCTGTTTCCTGGAATTGCCAAAGGACTGGAGCAAGGTAAACGAATTTGTATTGCCACTCCCCGGGCTGACGTTGTCCGCGAGCTAAAACCGCGAATCCAAAAAGCTTTTCAGCATGTTACCGTTCAGGCTCTCTATGGCGGCAGCAAAGATAAAGAAGCGGATGCCCAGCTCCTTTTGGCCACAACCCACCAGCTTCTCCGATTTAAACAAGCCTTCGACGTGATGATTATCGATGAAGTCGATGCGTTTCCTTACAATAAAGATCCATCATTGCCATTTGCAGCCGAACGAGCCAAAACCGATGCTAGCTCGACCATTTATTTAACGGCAACTCCGAGGAAAGAGCATCAGCTGCGAATGGATAGAAAGCAGCTTCCCCATGTGTTTGTCCCGCTGCGCTACCACGGTCATCCCCTCCCTGTTCCACAGATGAAAATGACCTTCTCATTAAGAAAAGATTTGCGTAACCACGAGCCCCCATCCGCCTTTTTGTCCTGGCTGCAAAAAAGAGAAAATCCGAAGCGGCAGTTGCTTATATTCGTCCCTACCATCGCCATGGCAGAAAATCTCTACGAAAACATAGCAAAGCTGCTCCTGCAGGAAAAAGTAATCCAAACGAACAAGGAAATTACTTTTGTCCATGCGGAAGACCCAGACCGGGCAAAAAAAGTCCAGCGCTTTCGCGATAGAGAAATTACCGTTATTATTACGACGACCATTTTGGAACGGGGCGTCACTTTTCCTTCCGTCGACGTAGCGGTAATTGATGCGGGACATGACGTTTTTGATGAAGCCGCCCTCGTGCAAATTGCAGGAAGGGCGGGAAGAAGTGCCGATGATCCGACAGGGGAAGTAATCTTTTTCCATGACGGGAAAACGGAGGCGATGGTTCAGGCCATCCGCGCCATTCAAAAGATGAATAAGCGAGGCGGTGAGTTACATGGAATGCCTATGGTGTGGTGAAGAAATAATCATGGAAATCCGTTGGCAAAATGTATTCTGGCCGGAAAAACCTTCCAGGTTATGTACCGTCTGTAAGCAAAACTTGAACTTTATTGCCGGAAATCGATGCGCCAAGTGCAGCAGAAGTACGGAAGAGAAAATCTGCGCTGACTGCAGGCGGTGGGAAAAACAGCTGGGAGTGGATGTGTTGGAATGGAATTACTCCTTATTTTCGTATAATGCTTTTATGAAAGAATATATGGCAAAATGGAAATACCGGGGCGATTATCATCTTGGCTTTGCTTTTCAAGATGCAATACGCCAATTATATAAGGAGCAGTTTTCCTTTTTAAAAAAAGATGCCGTCGTTGTTCCGATTCCGTTAAGCAAAGAGCGGCTTCATGAACGGAAATTTAATCAGGCAAAAATGCTCGCCGAGTTTTTCCCATTGCCGGTGAAAGAAATTCTTGGCCGTAAGCACGGAGAAAAGCAGGCGAAAAAGTCCCGGAAGGAAAGAATTTTTTCGCAAAATCCATTTTTTATAACAGAAACTCTAAACAAACCGGTCATTCTTGTCGATGATATATATACAACGGGTACGACGTTGCGCCATGCAGCTTTTCTTTTAAAAGAACATGGCTGCTCCCGTGTGTTTGCTTTTACTTTAATTCGAGGATAGCAAAACGAAAAGAGGAATGAAAATGGCAGAATTGGCAAATTGCGCCCGATGCGGCAATGTATTTGTCAAACAACTTCGAGATATATGTCATGATTGCTATAAAGAAGAAGAGGCAGCCTTTCAGAAAGTATACCGTTTTCTGATGAAGCGGGAAAACCGGAAAGCAACGATGATGGAAATCGTCGAAGCGACGGGTGTAGATGAAATGCTAATTCAAAAGTTTATTAAAGAGAAACGGCTGCTCGTATCCCGGTTTCCTAATCTGGGATATCCGTGTGAACGATGCGGGAAGAAGATTACCGCAGGAAGCTTATGTACAGAATGTCAAAATGAATTAAAGAAAGAATTGGAAATGCACGATGAACTGGAAAAAAGAGTGGAAGAAATACGGAAACAGCAGGAGAAGGAAAAAATTCACACGTATTTCTCCATCGATAAACATAAAAGATGACATAACTGATGCGGAGAAAGTAAGGGGAGTTTTAATATGAAGATCAATGGTCATAATCCGGTTAATTTTAACCCATATAAAAATGCGCTGCAAAAGCAAATGCAAGCGAAGAAAGAACTTTCAAGAGAAGATAAGGTGGAGATATCTTCAGCGGCGAAACAGCTGCAGGAGTCCGAACATCTGCAAGAAGCCCGTTCCCGCTATATTCTTGAAATAAAGCAAGCGGTGGAGTCGGGCGAATATAAAGTGGATCCGTATAAAACAGCTGAAAAAATGATTGAATATTGGACAAAGAAATAAATCTGAGTAAGGGGGACATACATTGTCCGTACAACAAATTATGGAACTGATGGAACAGCTCGTTGATGTTCACAAGCAATTGCTTTCCATTTCCAAAGAAAAAACCGAACGCTTTAAAGAAGGAGCCATTGAACCGCTGCAGCAGCTACTCGTGAAAGAACGAAAACAGATTCGTCTGTTGGAACAAACCGAATCGAAACGCCAGCAAGCGGTGGAAAAATGGTTTCAGACAAATGGCATGGATACAGAACAATATACTGTTTCCCATATGCTGGAAAAACTAGAGGACGAAAAAGAACGGGAAACATTAGCGAACATTACGACGACATTGACGGAAACTATTGTCGAACTGAAACAGCAGGAGCAGCTGAACGAAGCATTAATCCGGCAATCAATGGAATTTGTGCAAATGTCTTTAGACTTAATGAACCCGAATATTTCTTCCATGAATTACGGAAAGGAAATGAAGGAGAACACGGCAAACCGTTCTTTATTTGATTCCCAAGCATAATAGGAAAATTTTTAAAAGGAGTTACAAACATGAGTACATTCCGTGGGTTAGAAATGGCAAAACAAGCGCTGTTTGCGCAGCAGTCCGCTTTATATACGACAGGACATAATATTGCCAATGCGAATACCGAAGGCTACTCCCGCCAGCGGGTCAACTTTGAAACGGCGACCCCATACCCGGCCGGATCCCGAAATCGCCCGCAAATTCCCGGACAAATCGGTACCGGTGTCGAAGTCGGGGATATCCAACGAATTCGCGACCAATATTTAGATATGCAATTTCGGGGAGAAAACAGCAAAGTCGGCTACTGGGAGACAAGGGCAGGTGCATTAGCCCGAATGGAGAATCTGTTAAATGAACCATCCGACTCGGGGCTATCAGCTGTATTGGACCAATTTTGGCAATCGCTGCAAGATTTATCCGTCAATCCGGAAAACTCCGGGGCAAGGTCGGTAGTCGTTGAACGGGGACAAGCATTAGCAGAAACTTTTAACTACTTATCCGATTCACTGCATGCAATCCGGAAAGATTTGCAGCAGGAAATTGATGTGACAATAAAGGATGTAAACTCTTTACTGAAACAAATTCACAATATCAACGTTCAAGTAAGTGAATTGGAACCCCATGGCTATGTCGCCAATGATTTATACGACCGCCGGGACAAATTGATCGATGAACTGTCCAGCATTATGAATATTAAAGTAACAAGAGTACCGAGCGGCGGCGGAGCCAAGGAAATCGCTTATGGAAAAGTGACGATTGAATTATTAGACCGCAACGGAAAAGAAACAGGTATTGTTCTAGTGGATGGCAACGACTTGCAATATGGGAAATTGCAGGAAGTTATAGATGGAAATCCAATGAAAGCAGTTTCTAGCATCCAGCTGGAAATGTACAATAAAGATAATGAGGCAGTCGGCACTATAAATTCAATATTGGATCAAGTGCTAGAATCCAATGGTTCTTTAAGAGCTTTAATAGAGGCATATGGTTATGGCACTACAGCAGAAGATGGCTATCCGGCCGGTGATTTTCCGGAAATGATGAAGCAGTTGGATAAACTGGCATACGAATTTGCCAAAGCTTTTAATAAGGTGCATAGTCAAGGATATGATTTAGATGGAGCCCAGAATGACCTTGACTTCTTCATTATCGGTATCGATGAAAATGCACCATCCGATTATTTTGGTTTTGCAAGTGGTATAAAGGTTCATCACGAATTTATTGAAAACCCTGAAAAAATCCAAGCTGGCTACAGTAATCCAGAGGATGAAAATGACGATAATAGTACCGGTGATGATGAACATTCAAGCAGTAATGGTGCAGGAAACGGCTTAAACGCAAAAAGGTTGGCAGATATTATTTTGAATGGGCTTACGGATGATGAAGGTACAACAGAAAGTATCAAATCCTCCTTTGAATCGATTATCGGCGAACTTGGAGTCGATACCCAGCAGGCAAATCGGATGGCGGATAATACGGCTGTTCTCCGTTCCCAAGTGGAAAACCAGAGAATGTCCGTCAGTGCGGTTTCCCTGGACGAGGAAATGTCTAATCTCTTAAAATTCCAGCATGCCTATAATGCGGCGGCAAGAAGTTTGACCGCCATCGACGAACTTATCGATCGGGTAATTAATAATATGGGACTTGTCGGAAGGTAGGTGGTAAAATATGCGCGTTACCCAAAATATGATTTCCAATAACCTGCTGCGCAATATTTCAAGAAGTTATCAGGAATTGGATAAATATATGAATCAGCTCAGTACGGGGAAGAAAATTACGAAACCATCGGATGACCCGGTCATTGCAATGAAAGGAATGGGATATCGTTCCGAAGTAAAACAAGTGCAGCAATTTCAGCGCAACTTAAATGAAGTGTACAATTGGTTCGATAATACAGATGCGGCTTTAGATAAAGCCACGCTTGCATTACAACGGGTGCGTGAATTAACGGTTCAGGCAAGCAACGGAACAAATGACTATACGGAACTGGAAAGCATTGCGAAAGAAATTAGGCAAATCGGGGAACATTTAAAAGAAATTGCCAATACGAAAATCAATGATAAATATATTTTTAACGGGACAAATACGAATGAGCCCCCATTTGATGACAGTGGTAATTTCGATCCAAATACAGAAAGTGTAAAAATTGAAGTATCTAAAGGAACGTTGCTAAAAGTAAACGTTGACCCTAAAGAAGTGTTTGGCGTTACCGACGATAATCAAGATTACGTGGATGTGTTTACAACGATTGAGAAGTTAACGGAGGCATTAGAGAACGGAGAATCCGATGAAATTGGTGCTTATATCGGCGACTTAGATCAACATATTAATCAAGTCCTAAACGCCCGGGCGGATTTAGGGGCAAGAATGAATCGGGTAGAGCTGATCGAAAACCGGCTCGATCAGCAGGAAGTTATTGCGACGCAAATGATGTCGAACAATGAAGATGTCGATTATACCGAGGCAATTACGAAATTAATAACACAGGAAAGTTTACACCGGGCGGCATTATCTGCGGGAGCACGGATTATTCAGCCAACCTTGCTCGATTTCCTTCGCTAATTATAGCTAACCCTGTTCCCGTAAAGGGATCAGGGTTTTCCGTTCAATAAAGGGGGGAATGGAGATGCAAATACCACAGTTGAGGATGGAATCCGAATTTGTTCAAATTGGCATCCGAACAACTCCTGGTAAACAAGAAATCGCTCAACCGAAGGCGGAAATGACGATAAAGCAGCCGCCAGCTGATATGCAAATTCGCACCACACCAGGGAAACTTAAAATCGACCAGACGAAAGCATGGGAAGAGATGGATTTAATGAGCATTTTAAAACGAAATGAAAAATTTGCTCAGGAAGGGATGCAAGCTGCCCAGGAGGGAATGGCAAGAAGGGCAGAGGAAGGAACCGAATTAATGAAAATTGAGAAGGGCGGTAATCCGCTAATCGATCATGCGGTAAATGCGGCGTTTAAACCCCAGATGCGATTGGGGATTAAATTTATCCCATCTCCCTTCTCGGTGCGTATCGATTACGAGCCAAGCCGGGTTGATATTCAAGTCCAGCCGAATAAGCCGGTCATTCAGGCAACACCGCAAAAAGTTATCCATCACTATGAACCTGGTCACGTCGAGATTTATATGCAAAAATACCCGTCCCTGAAAATAGAAACGATTAATGTCCAAGTGTAGACGACCGTGAAAATAGATGAGGTGAACGTCGTGGAAATAATGACAAAATATTTTGGGAAAGTATCCATTGAAGAAGGGAAAATAATTGAGTTTCCGGATGGAATTCCCGGTTTTATCGAAGAAAGAAGATTTGTTCTCCTAGATCTCCCTGCTAACCCTGCTTTTCAAATTTTGCAGTCAGTTCATAATGCCCATACCGCTTTCGTCGTGACCAATCCATATTTTATTTATCCCGATTATACCTTTAAACTGGATGAGGCGGTACAAGAACAGCTGCAGATACGGGAAGAAAAGGACGTAACGGTACTTTCCATCGTTACATTAAAGCAGCCTTTTCAGCAAAGCACATTGAATTTAAAAGCCCCTCTGATTATTAATCCAATTCGCATGTTAGGGAAACAATATATTTTGAATTTGGACGATTATTCGTCGAAGGCTCCAATTTCCCCAGCTCCTCTAAAGAAGGGAGTTAAATAATGCTTGTACTGACGAGGAAAAAAAATGAAAGCATCCAGATTGGCAAAGATATTGAAATTAAAGTTATCGGCATCGAAGGAGATCAGGTGAAAATCGGAATCCAGGCTCCAAAGTCTGTAGAAATTTTTCGCAAAGAAATTTATGTAGACATTGAGAAGCAAAACAGCGAAGCAGCAAATGTTTCGCGAGATATACTAGAATTGCTGAAGAATCCGGAAAAAAGTTAAATTTTTCGTCTGATGAATCTTTATAAATCTTGCAGATTAACCGATATAAAAACAAAAGTAATTTATAGGAGATGGGCGCGATGCAAATTGATAGGGTAACTGTATCCCAGCCTATGTCGCGAGTGAATTACAACGTGGAGAGAACAACAGTATCGGATAGGCTGCATCAACAAATGAAGAAATACGCTGAAAAAGAAACACCTTTTCCAGAAGAGAAAAAACACGTAGAAGATACGGTAAATTCCTTTAACGAATTTATGCAGCCGATGTATACCAATTTAAAATTTGTCCTTCACGATAAATTAGGGGAATATTATGTCAAAGTAGTTGATATTGAAACCGATGAAGTTATTAAGGAAATCCCGCCGGAAAAAATGCTCGATATGTATGCGCAAATGGCGGAATTTATGGGATTATTAATTGACGAAAAGGTTTAAGGAGCGATTCAAATGACGATGCGAGTCGGAGGTTTGGCGAGCGGAATTGATACGGAAAATATTATTAAAGAACTGATGCAAGCAGAACGGATTCCGCTGGATAAAATGGAACAAGACCGGACGATGCTCGAATGGCAGCGGGATTTGTTCCGGGAAATTAACAAAAAAGTGAAAGAACTGGATGACTTCATCGCCGATACGATGAGACTGCGGAGAACGTACACGGCGAAAACAGTCAGCTCTTCCAATGAAACTGTCGTAACGGCTACCGGATCAGCAACAGCTTCTGAAGGTACGATAAGCATTAAAGTGAATAAGCTGGCTACTTCGGCGATGAATATCAGTACTGGGGAAGTTGACAAAAATATAGATTTATCAGCTTACTATGGCGAAGATATTTACTTCTATACATATAACGAGAATTATAAGAAAGGTGACCCTGAGGAAAATCCTCACTATAATGACGAGTTTTTAACTCACAAGATTACGATTGATGATGGGGACACCTTGGAAGACGTATTGCGTAAAATTACAAATCATGATAGCCCTGTACGTGCATTTTATGATGAGAATAGCAAAAAGGTCGTTTTAGAAACTACAAGAACCGGCAATTATAATACGAAGACAGGGCAAGATTATTTTAACGGTGCTGAAATAGGATTTAAGGAAAATTCCTTTTTTACAAACGTACTAAATATGGACCTAGCCAATGAAAAGGGCGGCACCGATGCAGAATTTGTCTATAATGAGCATTTGACTTTATCGTCGAAAGACAATCAATACACATTGAATGGAATCACCTACCAATTTAAGCAAGTAAGTGAACAGGCGGTTACTTTGACCGTTTCGAATGATATCGATGCTGCGGTAGATAAAATAAAAGAGTTCGTCGAAAAATATAATGAACTTATCGATTTATTGAACGGTACCCAGCTGGAAAAAAGATACCGCGACTTCCCGCCGCTGACAGAAGCCCAGAAAAAAGAAATGGAAGAGCGGGAAATTGAACTGTGGGAAGAAAAAGCAAAAAGCGGTATATTGCGAGGGGACACGATTATCAGTTCCGCCCTTACGAATTTACGGCAAAACCTATTCCAAAAAGTAGAATCTGGCGGTGCCTTTAATCTCATTTCCGATATCGGTCTCAATACGACCAAAAACTATCTCGACGGCGGGAAGCTGGAGCTGGATGAAGAGAAATTAAGAACGGCGCTTAGAGAAGACCCGGACAGCGTATATACATTTTTCTCCAACAATGTAGAGGGTACTGGCCGGGGATTTATGAACCGGGTAGAAGATACGTTAGAAAACATCCACAAACGGATTAATGAACGGGCCGGCCGCAGCTATGATGCAGACACAAATTATACAATTGGACGACGGATTAAAGAGCTAAACAACCGGATGGATGCATTTGAAGACCGCCTGCGCCAAATTGAAAACCGCTACTGGAGACAGTTTAGCGCCATGGAGAAGGCGATTTCCGTGATGAATAACCAGTCGATGATGATTATGTCCAACTTTTTCGGCCAGTAGATATTAAAGGGAGTGTAACTACCGATGACAGGAAATAAAGCTTATGAAGCTTATCAAAATAACGCCGTAAATACAGCTTCCGGCGGAGAACTGACGCTAATGCTTTACAATGGCTGTATGAAGTTTATAAAACAGGCAAAGAAAGATATGGAAGAAAAAAACTATGAGGCGAAAAATAAAAATATCCAAAAAGCCCAGGCAATTATTCAAGAACTGATGATTACCCTTGATCCGCAATACGAAATTTCCAAACAGATGATGCCGCTCTATGAATTTATGCATCACACACTGACACAAGCCAATATTAAAAATGACCAGGAAAAATTAGACCAAGTGCTAGAATTTGTTACTGAATTTCGAGATACGTGGAAACAGGTGATTTTGGAAACAAGGAAGAAACAATATGCAAAAAGTGCCCAAGTCTGATGAAAATCGTGTAAAGCCTGTTTTTGATACGACGCTTCAAATGAAAGATTTGCTGGAAAAGAGCTCGGCAAAAACTAGAGATGCTGACATCGAACAGCTGAATGCGCTAATCGAATTAAGAGGAAAACAACTGGAGCAGTTGACCCCGCCTTATAATGAAGAGGAAAAAAAGCTGGGGCAAGAGCTTATTCCGATAAATGATCGGGTACAAGACTTAATGCAAAGCATTTTTAGTGAATTAAAAAAGGAAATCCGGCAAGTGAAAAAACAAAAATCTTCGAATCAGAAATACATAAATCCGTACAAAAATGTCCAAGTGATGGATGGTATGTATTTGGATAAGAAAAAGTAATGAACATTGCTGGTCCCCACGCTGCAGAAAAATTTCTGCAGCGTTTTTTTACGCATGCGGCTTGTAGGCGGCAATTCATTGCGAAGAGTTTTTCTTCTATGAGCACTTTTCCTGAGGATTTCTGTTGGAAGTGTACATTAGAGGTGCTCTAAAAGCCCTTTTCCTGGGGATTTTTGTTTGAAATGTACAATAGAGGTGCTCTAAAAGCCCTTTTCCTGGGGATTTTTGTTTGAAATGTACAATAGAGGTGCTCTAAAAGCCCTTTTCCTGAGGATTTCTGTTGGAAGTGTACATTAGAGGTGCTCTAAAAGCCCTTTTCCTGAGGATTTCTGTTGGAAGTGTACATTAGAGGTGCTCTAAAAGCCCTTTTCCTGGGGATTTTTGTTGGAAATGTACATTAGAGGTGCTCTAAAAGCCCTTTTCCTGGGGATTTTTGTTGGAAATGTACATTAGAGGTGCTCTAAAAGCCCTTTTCCAGGTGATTTCTGTTGATAATGTACAATAGAGCCGTTCTAAAAGCCCTTTTCCAGGTGATTTCTGTTGGAAATGTACAATAGAGCCGGTCTAAAGGCCATTTTACTGGTAATTCCTGTTAAAAATGTACATTAGAACCCTTCTATAAGCACTTTACCAAAGATTTTCTGGTTCAAATGTACATTAAAACTATCCTATGGTCCCTTTGCCAGCAAAATTTCCTGCCGATTGTACTTTAGAAAACTAAAAACAATATTTCCTTCCCACGTACGTTGTTTCTGAAAAACTTTGATTCTTAATTATGCTGGGTTAATAATATTAAATTGGAAGATTTCATATACTGTACCACTTTTACAAATTTTAAGTTTTTGAGAAAGTCAGGCTAACAGGATATACAAAATACCGGCTTTTCAATGGGAAGGCGAGTTTTCAAAATTCCCAATTGAACTTGAGAAGTATTTCACATAATTATCATTATTTAACCGCTTTTATTTACCTAAAATAAGGAAAAAATATAGTAAAAGTAGTATAATTAAATTAAAGGAAAGGAGGACGCTTTTATGAATTTTAACATTCGTGGTGAAAATATTGAGGTGACTGGAGCAATTCGTGATTACGTAGAAAAAAAGATTAGTAAGCTCGGAAGGTACTTTGAAACTACTCCAGCATCCGATGTACACGTCAATTTAAGTGTCTATAATGATGAACAGCGAATCGAAGTAACCATCCCAATGCCAAACCTATTACTGCGCGGAGAAGAAAAACATAACGATTTATACGCTGCCATTGATTTGGTAGTTGATAAATTAGAAAGACAAATCCGCAAATATAAAACTAAAATCAATCGCAAATTCCGTCAAAATGGTGCTGTGAAACAAACCTTTACCGAAATGAAGCCACTTTCTTCCAAAGAAGAAGAGGAAAATAGTCAAATTGAAATCGTTCGCACAAAACGGTTTGACATAAAACCGATGGACCCGGAGGAAGCAGTATTGCAAATGGATCTCCTCGGACATGAATTCTTCGTATTTACGAACGACAAAACTGGGGAAGCCAATGTTGTCTACCGTCGGAAAGATGGAAAGTACGGGTTAATCGAACCGAATGTATAAATAAAAATTAGCGGCGTTATCTTTAGAGATAGCGCCGTTTTATATTGTCCCCAATGTTGAATATTTATGCATTGTGCTTTACACAAGTCAACTTGTAGAAAAATGTAATAATTTGTCGATTAAAAGTACAAAATTTTATTTTTGCAGAAAAAAAGCGGCCAAAAATGCAAATTAAGGAACAAAACACTATCAAATTGGCTTTTTTACCTACTTTTTTCGGAAATTTTAATGCAGAAATAAGAAAATTGTAATTGGTCTTTTTTTCTGTTTTTTGTTACATATTATAGTAACAGAACCAAGGAGGGATTGGATGAATGACAGAGCAGGATAAAATTGCGCTCCATCAAATGATGAAAAAACTTCAACAGCATGAACAGACGATTGTACAGCTAATGCAAATTGTAGCCTCCACCAATCGCATGGTGAAAGCCCTCCTCAAAGAACAGAAAGAGAGAACCTGATAAATAATCATCAATCCCTCCATCCCCTCCACTACGCCCACCTCCTTTAATTGGAGCAGCCACCTATCCCCGGCTGCTCGTCTTTTTTATGGGAAGCCATCAGGTTGTCATCTTTTATCATCTAGTGTTATTATGATTATTGGATGAAAGTAGAATTTTTGAGGAGCTGTCATAATGGCTGGAATTTTAACGAAAATATTTGGTGATGGTAATAAAAGACAACTGAACCGATTACAAAAAAAGGTTGATCAAATAGAGGCTTTAGAACCAGAAATGGAGAAGCTTTCCGATCAGGAACTGCAAAAGAAAACCGAGGAATTTAAGGAGCGGTTCCAAAATGGAGAAACGCTGGATGATTTGCTTGTCGAAGCTTACGCGGTTGTCCGGGAGGCATCGAAGCGGGTATTAAAGATGCGCCCGTATCCAGTGCAGTTAATGGGTGCGATTGCCATTCATGAAGGAAATATTGCCGAAATGAAAACCGGGGAAGGAAAAACGCTAGCCTCGACATTGCCTGCCTATTTAAATGCGCTGGAAGGGAAAGGCGTTCATATCGTTACGGTGAACGAATATTTGGCGGACCGGGATGCGAAGGAAATGGGACAACTGTTTGAATTCCTTGGCCTGACGGTCGGATTGAATACAAATGGTTTGTCAAAAGAAGAAAAAAGAGAGGCATATCAAGCGGATATTACGTATGGAACGAACAATGAATTCGGCTTTGACTATTTGCGGGACAATATGGTGCTTTATAAACATCAGATGGTGCAGCGTCCGCTTCATTTTGCCATCATTGACGAAGTCGACTCCATCCTGATTGACGAAGCAAGAACACCGCTAATTATTTCCGGGTCGGCGAAAAAATCGGCTTCCCTTTATCAGCAGGCGAACAGTTTTGTGTTAACGCTGAAAAAAGACCAGGACTACACCTATGATGAAAAGACGAAGGGCGTACAGCTGACGGAAGAAGGAATTAATAAGGCGGAAAAATTCTTCCATGTAGAAAATTTATTCGATTTGGATAATGTCTCTTTAACTCACCATATTAACCAGGCGCTGAAAGCCCATGTAGCCATGCATCGGGACGTCGATTATATGGTTCAGGACGGGGAAGTCGTCATTATCGACTCCTTTACCGGCCGTTTGATGAAAGGACGCCGTTACAGTGACGGATTGCATCAGGCGATTGAAGCAAAAGAAGGGCTGCAAATTCAAAACGAAAGCATGACTCTTGCTTCAATAACTTTCCAAAACTATTTCCGTATGTATAAAAAGCTGGCGGGGATGACCGGTACGGCGAAGACGGAAGAAGAGGAATTCCGCAATATTTACAATATGGATGTTATCGTTATTCCGACAAATAAGCCTGTTATTCGTGAAGACAAGCCAGATTTGATTTATAAAACGATGGACGGAAAATTCCGTGCTGTTGTAGAGGAAATTAAAGAAAGACATAAAAAAGGTCAGCCTGTGCTCGTCGGTACCGTTGCCGTGGAAACGTCAGAGCTGATTTCCAGTTACTTGAAAAAAGCCGGCATTAAGCACAACGTCCTAAACGCAAAAAATCATTTCAAAGAAGCGGAAATTATCGAAAAGGCCGGCCAAAAAGGCGCCGTAACAATTGCGACGAACATGGCCGGGCGCGGTACGGACATCAAGCTCGGCGAAGGGGTTAAAGAACTCGGCGGACTGGCGGTCATCGGAACCGAACGTCACGAATCACGCCGTATCGACAACCAGCTGCGGGGGCGTTCCGGCCGTCAGGGAGACCCGGGGGTAACCCAGTTTTATTTATCCATGGAAGACGAATTGATGCGCCGATTCGGTTCCGACAATTTGAAAACGATGATGGATAAATGGGGTATGGATGACAGCCAGCCTATCGCCAGCAAAATGGTGTCAAAAGCGGTGGAATCGGCACAAAAACGAGTGGAAGGAAACAACTTCGATGCCCGGAAGACGATTCTCGCATACGACGACGTTTTGCGGGAACAGCGGGAAATTATTTATAAGCAGCGCTTTGAAATTATCGATGCCGGCGAAAACATTCGTGAAATCATTGAAAACATGATTCAATCGTCCGTGGAGCGGCTCGTGCAAACCCATACCCAGGATTCGGATGAAGATAACTGGAATTTGCAGGCCATTGTTGAACACGTTGAGGGCAATTTGCTTGATCCGAATGCTTTAACAATCGATGACATTAAACATAAAGATCAAGAAGAAATCATCGATATTATTATGGAAAAAGTCCGGGCAAAATACGAAGATAAATCTGAAGAATTGCCGCCGGAACAATTCCAGGAATTCCAGAAGGTCATCGTGCTGCGGACCGTCGATACGAAATGGATGGACCATATCGACCAAATGGACCAATTGCGGCAAGGAATTCATTTGCGGGCATATGGACAAAACGATCCATTGCGGGAGTACCAAATGGAAGGCTTCCATATGTTTGAGGAAATGATTGCCAGCATTGAAGACGAAGTAGCGAAATATATTATGAAAGCCCAAATTAGGGAAAACTTGCAGCGGCAGGAAGTTGTCAAAAATACGCAGGCGATTGCCGGCGGTCAGGAAAGCAAGAAAAAGCGGAAGCCGTATGTGAAGAAAATTGACATCGGCCGCAATGATCCGTGTCCATGCGGAAGCGGGAAAAAATATAAAAATTGTCATGGCAAAAATTAATCAGCATGCAGAGGTGAAATTATGGAACTTATTGAAATCCGACATGAGTTAGACAACATTGCAAAAAGAATTGAAAATTTTAGGGGGTCTCTTTGACTTAGCTGCGAAGAAAGCACGTGTTAAAGAGCTGGAAGAGCAAATGAGCGGCGAAAACTTCTGGAACGACCAGCAAGCCGCACAAAAAGTCATTAATGAAGCAAACCATTTGAAAGAAACAATCCGGCAATTTGAAGAAATGGAAGCTCGTTATGAAGATATGGAAGTATCCTATGAACTGGTAAAAGAAGAAGAAGACGCTGAACTTTTTGAGGAATTAAACGAGCAGCTTCAAGCTTACCAAAAAGACGTCAATGATTTTGAACTACAGCTTTTATTGAGTGAACCATATGATGCAAACAATGCGATTTTGGAACTCCATCCAGGAGCTGGAGGCACCGAATCCCAGGATTGGGCGAGCATGTTGTTACGGATGTATCAGCGCTGGGCGGAACATAAAGGATTTAAAGTGGAAACGCTGGACTACCTCCCTGGTGAAGAAGCAGGAGTGAAAAGCGTAACGCTCCTTATTAAAGGGCATAACGCTTACGGGTATCTAAAGGCAGAACGCGGCGTCCACCGGCTTGTCCGCATTTCGCCTTTTGATTCTTCCGGCAGGCGGCATACGTCCTTCGTTTCCTGTGACGTCACGCCGGAAATGACAGATGATGTGGACATTGAAATAAAACCGGAAGAGATAAAAATCGATACGTACCGGGCAAGCGGTGCCGGCGGCCAGCACGTGAATACGACCGATTCCGCCGTCCGGATTACCCATCTTCCGACGAACATAGTCGTCACGTGTCAAAATGAACGGTCCCAAATTAAAAACCGGGAAGCAGCAATGAAAATGCTGAAATCGAAACTATATCAATTGGAAATCGAAAAACAGCAGCAGGAATTAGCGGCCATTCGCGGGGAACAGAAAGAAATCGGCTGGGGAAGCCAAATTCGTTCCTACGTATTCCACCCTTATTCGATGGTGAAGGACCACCGGACTAATGTGGAAATCGGAAATACGCAAGCTGTCATGGATGGAGAAATCGATCCGTTTATCGATGCATATTTGCGCTCGCAAATTAAATAAAGAAGAGGGCTATCCGTTAGTCGTTTATAGGCTGTAAAACGGGGCCCTTTTTATATAAAAAGAAAGAAAAGGGGCCCATTTGGTAAAAATCGCCTGTTTTCACGGTATCTGCCAATGTTTCATAAATTTGACAAAAACCGCTGCAAGCCTTGCAGTGTCAATGCTTTCCAGTGTTTTCCCCTCGTTTTTTCGCGTCTGGGTGGCTTTATAAAAAAGTGAAATGGGGGTATAATACGGTTGACAGCATTTACATTTCAGGTTAGGGGGATTAAACAATGAAAAAATGGCTATTAGCAGTATTATTTGCATCCGTATTAACCCTTGCTGCATGTGGCGGCGGCGATGACAATGCTGACGAACCTGCAGATACAGGTGATGACGCTGCTACGGAAGAAACAACAGAAGGCGATGGCGGTACAGTAGATAGTGCTGCAGGTGAAGAAGTATATGCACAAAGCTGTGCTGCATGTCACGGTGCTGACTTAACAGGCGGTGCTGGACCAGACCTTTCCAATATCGGCTCCAAATATTCTGCAGAAGAGCTGGCTGATATCGTAACAAACGGTATTGGAAGCATGCCTGCACAAAACGTTAGCGGCGAAGATTTAGATAACCTTGTAAACTGGTTAGCTGAGAAAAAATAAGTACGTTCTTTATTTGAACGGACGACAAGTAAAGAAGATGATTTCTGGATTTTTTTCAGGGGTCATCTTCTTTTCTGTTTTTTAAGGATGGATTGATTGACCAAAACTGTTCTGTTTAAAAGCAGGAAAAGGAACATCTCTTTGCAGTTCTAGAATTTCCATCCATTCCATTGCTTTGAAACATAATTGTAATATAATTTTGTCTAAAAATCTTGTAGAAAAATGTTATAATATAAAAGACTTATACAGGAATCTGTTTTTTAATACAAAAGGTGACAAAAAGATTTATAACAAAATTGTAAAGGTGATTTGCTAATGATAGTCATGAAAGATGTATATAAAACGTATCCCAATGGTGTGACGGCTATCAACGGGATTAGTGTGAATATTGATCAAGGTGAATTTGTATATATCGTAGGTCCCAGCGGTGCAGGGAAATCTACATTTATTAAATTAATGTACCGGGAAGAAAAGCCTACAAAAGGTACGATTATCGTCAATAATAAAAATTTATCTGAATTAAAGGAAAAGGAAATCCCGTATTTGCGCAGGGATATCGGTGTCGTTTTCCAGGATTTTAAGCTTTTGCCGAAACTGACAGTCTATGAAAATGTCGCTTTCGCTTTGGAAGTCATTGAAGAACCTCCCCGAAATATACGAAAACGCGTCATGGAAGTATTGGATATCGTTGGATTAAAAAACAAAGCGAGATCCGCCCCAAGTGAGCTATCTGGCGGTGAGCAGCAGCGGGCAGCTATTGCTCGGGCCATCGTCAACCGTCCTAAAATTCTGATTGCTGATGAACCTACAGGAAACTTAGATCCCGAGACGTCAATGGTAATAATGGATACGCTGGAAACGATCAATTCGAGCGGGACTACGATTTTAATGGCTACCCACAGCAAATCGATTGTGAATGCCATGAAGAAACGGGTCATCGCCATTGAAAATGGCATTATTGCTAGAGATGAACAACGAGGAGAGTACGGATATGAAGTTTAATACATTGTTGCGCCATTTGCGGGCAGGTTTTAGGAATATTATCCGCAATGGCTGGATGACGGTCGCTTCGATTGGTGCGGTGACAACGACATTAATTTTAGTTGCGGCTTTTTTGGCGTTAATGCTGAACTTAAATGAAATGGCAAAAAATATAGAAGATGACGTGCAAATTAACACGTTAATTGAATTAACGGCTACGGATGAAGATGTAAAAACTTTAGGTGATGAGATCAATGCCATCGACGGAATTGAAAAAGTAACATTTTCGTCCAAAGATGATGAACTGAAAAAATTGATTGACAGCATGGGTGACGAGGGGGAAGCCTGGCAGTTAATGGAGCAGGATAATCCGCTTAATCACGTCTTTATCGTTGAAGCAGAAAACCCTCAAGATACGGAACAAATCGCCAAGCAAATCGAAACATTGAATCATGTGGAAAAAGTAGTGTACGGCCAAGGCGTAATTGACCAGCTTTTCAAGTTTAATAACTATGCCAGGGTAATTGGCCTGATTCTCATATTTGCTCTCGTATTCACCGCGATTTTCCTCATATCGAATACGATTAAAATTACGATTATCGCCCGCAGCGAGGAAATCGGCATCATGAAATTGGTAGGAGCAACGAATTGGTTTATCCGCTGGCCGTTTTTAATTGAAGGTCTGTTATTAGGTGTATTTGGTTCGATTTTGCCGGTAGCTGTAATTCTCGCAGGATATAACTATTTAGAATCTAGCATTATGAATTCCATCTCTTTTAGTTTTGTAGAAATACTGCCATTCCATCCTTTTGCATGGCAGTTATCAGCGTTAGTATTGTCTATTGGTGCATTAATCGGCGTATGGGGAAGTGTAATGAGCATCCGCAAATTCCTCAAAGTTTAATAGATAAAAGACCCTCGAGTACGAGGGGCTATACATATTTGTCAGTGGAAATAGACAATGGTTGAGAGGGGAAGTCGAGATGAAAAGATATATTCCGTGGATAGTAATTGTGATGCTTGCTATCAGTATGATTGCAGGCCCCGTTACGATTCACGGGGAATCAATCAGCGAATTGAATAAAAAAATTAATGAGCTGGAACAGCAGAAAAAGGAAATTCAAAAAGAGAAAAGCCAGCTGGAATCGGAAAAAAAGGATACGGAGCAAAAATTAAAAGAGAACCAAAACCAGCAGCAAAGTGTGCAATCAGAAATTAACCAGCTTGATAAAGAGTTAACGGCGACCCAAAATCAAATTCAGCAAAAAGAGAAAGAAATTACCGAGACAGCGAATCAAATTGAGAAATTAAAAAACCAAATCGAAAAGCTGAAGAAGGAAATAAAAGATTTGGAGGAACGGATTAAAAAAAGGGACAAGCTGTTAAAGGATCGGCTGCGCTCCATTCAGCAAAATGGCGGCGACATTAAGTATATGGAAGTAATTTTCGGAGCGAAAAGCTTTGGGGATTTTATTAGCAGAGCGACAGCTGTTACGACGATCATGAATCAGGATAAAGATATACTGGAACAGCAAGCAGCAGATAAACAAGTGCTGGAGTCCCATAAAACAGAAGTAGAAGCGAAGAAATCCGAAGTAGAAGATAGAAAAGTTGCCCTGGAAAATCAAAAACAGGAACTCGCAGGACTGAAAAGCAAGCTAGACCAGCAGCTAGCTGAGAAAGAAACGCTTATGGCGAAACTGGAAGAAGAAGAGCAGCATTTGGAACATTATGTTATTTCCATTGAAGATGAGCAGAAAATCATCAGTGCCCAAGAAAAAGCATTGGAGAAAGCGAAAGCATTGGCACAACAAGAACTGCAGGAGTTAGAACAATTGGCAAAACAGCAAAATAACAATAATTCCTCTGAAGGCAATGTTGCTGTCTCTCATTCGGGCGGTGGAAATGGAATGTTTGCCTGGCCTGTAGCAAATGGGAAAGATCTCATTTCCTCCCCGTTTGGACAGCGCTGGGGCAAACTGCACCGCGGGCTGGACTTTGCTGTGCCGATTGGTACTCCAGTGTACACCGCAGCTCCAGGAGTGGTTATTATGACGAGTGTGGAAGGAGACGGCACGATGAGAGGGTACGGGAATGTCGTACTAGTTGCCCATTCTATCGGTGGTAGAAGTTACACAACCCTCTATGCCCACTTAAGTTCCATTGCTGTATCGAGCGGTCAAACTGTAGGTAGAGGCCAAGTCATTGGTCATTCCGGAAATACGGGAGATTCCACAGGTCCACATTTACACTTTGAAATCCATGCAGGCGGATGGAACGGAGACGCCAATGCGGTGAATCCGAGAAATTATTTACCATAGGAATTGATTTATTCAGAAAAAAGGCAATGTCTTTTAAGATGTTGTCTTTTCTTTTTCTTTCTGTCATCATAATAGAGGAATTCGTTTCATTTAAATATCTGTTTGAAACGAAAAAATAGTCATATTATACATATAATGGTATGCTTTTTTATATTAGTAATAGAAGGCAATCCTATTTATTGAGGTGGAGAGATGAAACTACAAAAGATTCATATAGTCCTTCTGCTGATTGGCGCGTTGCTGATCGGTTTTGCCGGCGGATATGCGGGAATGAAATTTGCACAGCCGGATACGGGCGGAACGGAAGACATCACGTCCGGGGAGAAGAAAGAGTCTGGCGGACCGTCTTCAGCACTGCCGGCCCATATGGCGAAAATTGCCCAAGCCTTTGCTCTAATCCAAGAAAATTACATTGAAGATGTGGAAGATGAACAGCTGATTGAAGGGGCCATTGACGGGATGCTCGCCACCTTGGAGGACCCCCACAGTTCCTATATGGACGTGGAAGTGATGCAGCAGTTTAATGAACAGATTGAATCTTCCTTTGAAGGAATCGGTGCTGAAGTAAGCATGATCAATGGAGTTGTTACAATTGTTGCACCAATCAAAAATTCTCCGGCGGAAAAAGCGGGACTGCGGCCGAATGACCAAGTGCTTTCCGTAGATGGGGAGTCGTTGGAAGGGCTAAACTTAAACGAAGCGGTGGCGAAAATCCGCGGGGAAAAAGGGACAACCGTTGTCCTGGAAATCGTACGTCAAGGGGTTTCCGAACCTTTTGAAGTTTCCATTGTGAGGGATGAAATTCCAGTGGAAACTGTCTATCACCAAATTGAAGAAGTGGACGGGAAGAAAACAGGCATCTTGGAGATTACGAACTTCTCGGAAAACACCTTTAAAGAATTTGAAGAGCAGCTCAACATGCTGGAAGAGGAAGGAATCGATGGACTTGTCATCGATGTCCGCGGCAATCCAGGCGGTCTCTTAAACGTGATTGAAGATATTTTAGGTTTGTTTGTTCCGAAAGATATGCCTTATTTGCAAATTGAAGATGCAGACGGGAATAAGCAGCCGTTTTATTCTAATTTGGATGAGAAGAAAGATTACCCGATCAGTGTTTTGATTGATGAAGGCAGTGCCTCGGCATCAGAAATTTTAGCCGTCGCCCTGAAAGAGATGGGGTATGACGTCGTCGGACATAGCAGTTTTGGGAAAGGAACGGTCCAGCAGGCTGTACCGTTAGGGGACGGCAGCTCCATTAAAATTACGACAAATAAATGGCTTTCTCCGAACGGGGAGTGGATCCATGAAAAAGGCGTAGAGCCGACAATTGAAGTGGATCAGCCGGATTACTACTATACAACACCGATTGCCATTGAAGAACCGCTCAAGCTGGATCAGTCCGATGAAGCAATCGAAAATATGCAAATTATGCTTAGCGGCATCGGCTATGATACGGGAAGGAAGGACGGCTATTTTAATGAACAGACAGAAGAAGCCGTGAAACAGTTCCAGAAAGATAACGATTTGGAAGTGACCGGGGTTGTTGACGAAGAAACAGCCGGGCTGATTGAAGCAAAAGTAGTGGAACATATCCGCAACGGGGAAAACGATCTCCAATTAGAGAAAGCTTTGGAAGAATTATATCGATAATGGGAAAATCCGTGAAGACATTCACGGATTTTCTTTTATTTTTTGATATACTTGTGATAGAAGAAGGAAATATGCAGTACCGTGGCGAAATATGTAGAATAGGCATTTGGTATGGAAGGAGAACCAGGCATGGAAGGCTCGCTCATCGAAGTTGCGAAAGGTATCGGCAGATTGTTTTTGCATCCGCTGTTCTATTGGTCCTTTATCCTCGTTTTGCTGTCGGGAATAAGACGTATTCGGCAGGAACGGATGGATTTCGGCACGAAAGTTTATTCTTTGTTTTCCGAGTGGAAAGGGAATATCTTTTATTCTCTTCTTTTTGGCTTTATTATTAGCGTGATCACGTTAAGTGCCGGATTTGTCTTTACGGTGGAAACTCTGATCGCTTTGTCCATCGTCATGTTTGTGTTAAGTATATCTTTTAATTTTGCCGCACTATCTCCTGTATATTCTATCGGGATTACGTTTGCAGTTCTATTTTTATTGCCGCAATTTCTTCGTGACACCAGCATTATTGATGAAAGATGGTTTACGGATGTCAATTTTCCGGGCTTGGCGATTTTGCTCGGTCTTTTGATTATTGCAGAAGCTCTATTTTTAAAATTGATCAAACGGCATCATTTTTTCCCGAGCCTTGTGCGGAGTGAGCGGGGAGGATGGATAGGACAATCCCGGATTAAGCAGTTTGGCATGATTCCCATCTTTTTGCTTATCCCTGGAGGAAGTCTGCTGCCGATGGAGCCGTACTGGCCCTATGTTACTATTGGCGGGGAAACTTACGGTTTACTGTTATTTCCGTTCCTCCTCGGAACTCAATTGGCGGTACGGGGAAACAATCCCCGTGTTATTGTGCAGCGCATGTCGGGCTGGCTGATGGGAATCGGAGTTATTGTAACATTGGCATCAATTAGCAGTCTGTTTCTTCCGGCGGCAGCCCTTTGGACCGTTATCTTCGCCATTGCTGCAAAGGAATTTATATTGTACCGCTATCGGGTGGATGAAAATAAAAAATTCGCCTATTTCCATCCGGAAAATAACGGCTTAAAAGTGCTAGGGGTCCTTCCGGGGACGCCGGCAGAGCGGCTTGGAATCACTGCCGGAGAAACGATTGTCAAGGTAAACGGCAAACCGACATCAGAAGTCAATGAATTTTACGAAGCGTTACACGACAGCAGCGCATCTTACCGTCTGGAAGTTTTGGATGAACGGGGAGAGCCCCGTTTTGTCCAGGGGGCATTTTTCGAGGGAGATCATCATGAATTAGGGCTGTTGTTTACAGAAGAGCCATACCGTTTAAAGGAAAAAAGTTGAAGGGTTTTCCAGCTTTCGCTGGGAAACCCTTTTCTATTTTTGTTTACGAATATTTGTTCGTTTTTCTGTAAAAGTATATTGCACATGTGTTAGAATAAAAAACAGAGATTGCAGTACGGAGGTGTGGAGCCGTTGAAGCGGAAATTTGAACTCGTTTCGAACTATCAGCCTGCAGGGGATCAGCCTCAGGCGATTAAAGAACTGACAGAAAAAGTCTTAGCCGGGGAAAGGCACCAAACATTGCTCGGTGCTACAGGTACCGGAAAGACGTTTACGATATCCAATGTTATTAAAGAAGTAAATAAACCGACGTTGGTGATTGCCCATAATAAAACGCTGGCCGGACAATTGTACAGTGAATTTAAGGAATTTTTCCCGAATAATGCTGTCGAATATTTCGTCAGCTACTACGATTACTATCAGCCGGAAGCTTATGTGCCGTCCACCGATACGTTTATCGAAAAGGACGCGAGCATCAATGACGAAATTGACAAACTCCGGCACTCGGCAACATCTGCATTGTTTGAAAGAAATGACGTTATTATCGTTGCCAGTGTATCGTGTATTTACGGTTTAGGTTCCCCGGAAGAATACGGAAATCAAGTGCTTTCCCTCCGTCTAGGCATGGAGAAGGACCGGGACCAGCTCCTTCGGGAACTTGTAGACATTCAATATGCGAGAAACGATATCGACTTCCAGCGCGGGACATTTCGGGTGCGGGGAGATTCGGTGGAAATCATCCCTGCCTCCCGGGAAGAACATTGTGTCCGCATTGAATTTTTCGGGGATGAAATTGACCGGATCCGGGAAGTGGATGCGCTGACAGGGGAAATTATCGGCGACCGGGAACATGTAGCGATTTTCCCGGCTTCCCACTTCGTAACCGGGGAAGAGAAAATGAAAATCGCCATTCAAAATATTGAAAAGGAATTAGAGGAACGGCTGAAAGAGCTGCGGGATGAAGGCAAACTGCTGGAAGCCCAGCGTCTTGAACAGCGGACAAATTACGATTTGGAAATGATGCGGGAAATGGGCTTCTGTTCTGGAATTGAAAACTATTCCCGCCATTTGACATTGCGGCCGCCGGGATCAACACCGTATACATTGCTCGATTATTTTCCTGAAGATTTTCTTATCGTCATCGATGAATCCCACGTTACGCTGCCGCAAATCCGCGGCATGTACAACGGCGACCGGGCAAGAAAACAAGTGCTCGTCGACTATGGTTTCCGCCTGCCTTCGGCGCTGGATAATCGGCCGTTAAAATTTGAAGAATTTGAGAAAAAAGCCCATCAGCTTATTTATGTTTCCGCAACACCAGGACCATACGAACTGGAACATACGCCAAAAATGACGGAACAAATTATCCGTCCGACCGGCTTGCTCGATCCGAAAATTGACGTCCGTCCAATTGAAGGACAAATTGACGACCTAATCGGAGAAATTAATAAACGGACGAAACGGGACGAACGGGTTCTTGTGACGACGCTAACGAAGAAAATGGCGGAAGATTTAACCGACTACTTGAAAGAACTCGGCATGAAAGTCGCTTATTTGCATTCGGAGATTAAAACATTGGAGCGAATTGAAATTATCCGTGACTTGAGGGTCGGTAAATATGATGTGCTTATTGGGATTAACTTATTGCGGGAAGGATTGGACATTCCGGAAGTTTCCCTCGTCGCCATTCTCGATGCGGATAAAGAAGGTTTCTTGCGTTCCGAGCGGTCCTTGATTCAGACGATTGGGCGGGCTGCACGAAATGCCAACGGTGAAGTAATTATGTATGCCGATACAATTACAGAATCGATGCAAAAGGCGATTGATGAAACGAACCGACGCCGGAAAAAACAGATTGCTTATAATAAGGAACATAATATTACGCCAATGACGATTAAGAAGAAAGTGCGGGATGTTATCCGGGCTACCATTGCTGCCGAAGAGACAAGCGAATATGAAAGCAAAGCGAAAAAACTGGAGAAAATGTCGAAGAAGGAAAGAGAAAAAGTTATCGAACGAATGGAGAAGGAGATGCGGGAAGCTGCGAAAGCCCTCGATTTCGAGCGGGCTGCCGAGCTTCGGGACATTATCTTTGAACTGAAAGCAGGAGAGTGAACGAAATGTCATCGAACAAATATATAACGATTCAAGGAGCAAGAGCCCATAATTTAAAAAATGTGAACGTGCAAATCCCGAAGAATAAACTCGTTGTCGTTACGGGATTATCCGGTTCGGGCAAATCCTCCCTCGCCTTTGATACTATTTATGCGGAAGGGCAGCGCCGGTATGTGGAGTCGCTGTCCTCCTATGCAAGGCAGTTTCTCGGACAAATGGACAAGCCGGACGTGGATACGATTGAAGGATTGTCCCCGGCCATTGCCATAGATCAAAAAACAACGAGCCGCAACCCCCGGTCCACCGTCGGAACGGTAACCGAAATCTATGACTATTTGCGTTTGCTCTATGCCCGAATCGGCCGCCCGATTTGTCCAAAACACGGAATCGAAATCACTTCGCAAACGGTCCAGCAAATGGTCGACCGGATAATTGAATATCCGGAGAGAACAAAATTGCAGTTGCTGGCTCCGGTAATCTCCGGCAAAAAAGGCGAACACGTCAAACTGTTGGAAAAGCTGAGAAAAGAAGGATATGTCCGTTTGCGGGTCGATAACGAAATGCGGGAAATTTCCGAGGAGATTAAACTCGATAAAAACAAAAAGCATTCCATCGAAGTGGTTATTGACCGGATCATCGTCAAACCGGGAATAGAAGGACGGCTTAGCGACTCTATTGAAACCGCGCTGGAGCTTGGAGAAGGACGGATTATCGTCGATATTATCGGTCAAGAGGAACTTATTTTTAGCGAACATCATTCCTGTCCGATTTGCGGTTTTTCCATCGGCGAGCTGGAGCCGAGACTATTTTCTTTTAACAGTCCTTTTGGGGCTTGTCCGTCCTGCGACGGCATCGGCTATAAGCTGGAAGTCGATGTGGATTCGGTCATTCCTGATTGGAATCTCTCGTTGAACGAAAATGCCATTGCGCCGTGGACACCGGTAACATCCCAGTTTTATCCGCAGCTGCTGAAAAGTGTTTGTGATCATTACGGAATCGATATGGATATTCCGGTGAAAGACATTCCGAAGGAAATGATGGATAAAATACTGTACGGCAGCGGCACGGAGAAAATCCACTTCCGCTATGTCAGTGATGTTGGGCAAGTGAGGGAAAAAGATATTTACTTTGAAGGGGTAATCAACAATATTGCCCGGCGTTACAACGAAACAAGCTCCGAATATATCCGGGAAAGTTTAGGAAAATTTATGGCGGAAAAGAAATGCGGCAGCTGTAAAGGTTACCGCCTGAAGAAAGAGGCGCTTGCCGTTCTTGTCAACGGACTGCATATTAGCAAAGTTACCGAATTCTCTGTGACGGATGCCATCGAATTTTTCCGGTGCTTAAAGTTGACGGAGAAAGAACAGCAAATTTCCCGGATGATTATAAAGGAAATCAAAAACCGGCTCGAATTTTTGAAAAATGTTGGTCTTGATTATTTAGACTTGGCACGGGCAGCAGGAACCCTATCTGGAGGTGAAGCCCAGCGAATTCGGCTTGCCACCCAAATCGGATCGGCATTGACAGGGGTTCTATATGTTCTCGATGAACCGTCCATCGGGCTGCACCAGCGGGACAATGACCGATTAATTGATACGTTAAAGAAAATGCGGGATTTGGACAATACGCTAATTGTCGTGGAACACGATGAAGATACGATGTTGGCAGCGGACTGGCTTATCGATATCGGGCCGGGAGCCGGAGAGCACGGCGGTCAGGTCGTCGCCAGCGGCACCCCGGAAGAAGTGATGAACAATGACCGTTCCATTACCGGCCGCTACCTTTCCGGAAAAGAAATCATTCCGGTTCCAGCAGAACGCCGGAAGCCGGACAAACGGTTTATTGAAGTGAAAGGGGCAAAAGAAAATAACTTAAAAAATGTAAACGTGAAAATTCCGATTGGCCTCTTTAACGTTGTTACGGGAGTATCCGGCTCCGGAAAGAGTACCCTTGTGAATGAAATAATTTATAAAGCCATTTCCAGAGAGCTGTACAATAGCAAACTTCGTCCAGGGGAATTCAGGGAAATAAAAGGATTGGAACATTTGGACAAAGTGATTGAGATTGACCAGTCCCCAATCGGCCGGACGCCAAGGTCCAATCCGGCAACGTACATCGGTGTTTTCGATGATATTCGTGATGTTTTTAGCCAGACGAATGAGGCGAAAGTGCGCGGCTATAAAAAGGGCCGCTTCAGCTTTAACGTGAAGGGCGGCCGCTGTGAAGCATGCCAGGGAGACGGAATTATCAAAATCGAAATGCATTTCCTCCCGGACGTGTACGTTCCGTGTGAAGTGTGTCACGGCAAGCGGTACAACCGGGAAACGCTGGAAGTAAAATATAAAGGGAAAAATATCGCGGATATTTTAGATATGCGGGTGGAAGAGGCATTAGAATTTTTTGCGCCGATTCCGAAAATTAAACGGAAGCTGCAAACGATTTATGATGTCGGTTTAGGCTATATTAAACTTGGACAGCCGGCAACGACATTGTCCGGCGGGGAAGCCCAGCGGGTGAAACTGGCCAGTGAACTCCACCGCCGTTCCAACGGGAAAACGCTCTATATTTTGGACGAGCCGACAACCGGATTGCATGCCGACGATATTAAACGGCTCCTTTCTGTCCTGCAGCGGCTCGTCGATAACGGCGATACGGTGTTGATTATTGAACATAATTTAGACGTCATTAAATGTGCCGATAACATTATCGACCTTGGACCGGAAGGCGGTGACCGGGGCGGACAAATCGTTGTAACCGGCACGCCGGAAAAAGTGGCGGAAGCAGCAGATATTTCCTATACCGGAAAATATTTAAAAGCGACCCTCGAGCGGGATAAAGTCCGGATGGAAACGTGGCTCGCTAAAAAAGAAAAAGCAGGTGCGAAATAGCAGGTGACATAGCACCTGCTTTTTTTATGAGGAATTTGGGAGTAGGAGGCCAATAAGCAGAATTTAACCTTTGACTAGGTTTCTTTGATTCGATACAGTTAAAATAGATGAAAGTTGGAGGCAAGATAAATGAAACCGATAAATTTAGCGGAAGTACAAAGTGAATTAGAGAAATATATTAATAGAGAAGTTTATCTTCATTTGGAAACGACAAACGGCGCCTACGCCAGTCACTTTAATGATAAAGCCTACAATGTCGGCGCCTACATTCGCAATGCGAAGGTTACGTTCAATCAGGCCAAAATTGTCGGTGACGGAAATTCGTATCGGGTCGGTTTAAAAATGGAACTTGGCTGGATTTATGCGGAAGGGTTAACCGACTGGGAAATTTATAATTCGAAACTGTTACTGGCCGGTCATGACCGGGAAGGACGGCTTATGGTGGCGTGCCAAATTAGCGATACCCCGTTTTCTTAAAAACAGGTCGGAAGATGGAAGGATTGATGAACATGGAAAAACATGTAGTTGTAATTTATCCCCATCCGGATGATGAGTCTTTTGGATGTGCAGGAACGATTACGAAGTTCCGGGAGCAGGGAGTTCCGGTTACGTATTTATGTGGGACATTAGGTGAAATGGGCCGGAATATGGGTTCGCCCGCTTTTGCCAACCGGGAAACATTGCCGGAAATACGCAAAAAAGAATTGCTCGCTGCCTGCAAGGTGCTTGATATAGAAGTAGAGATGCTCGGCTATCGGGATAAGACGATTGAGTTTGAAGACGAGAAAAAGGTTGCCCTTCATTTGAAGGAGATCTTGGAAAGAATTAAACCAACTTTAGTAATTACCCATTATCCAGGTTATGCCGTACATCCCGATCATAATGCTTTAGGAAAAGCAGCCATTGAAGCGGTGCGGCTGATGGATGAAAAAACGCGGCCAACGGTTTGGGCGCAGGCAATTTCGAAAGACTACCCTGATGTGCTTGGAAAACCGGATGTCGTTCACGATGTTGCAGATTATATGGATAAAAAAATTGAAGCAATTTTTTGCCATAAATCCCAGGCGCAAGGAGTGCTCGGACAGCACCGCCATTTGCTGAAAGAAGACAAAAGTTTGCAGGAAATTACGAAGGAACGATTAGGAAAAGAAATGTTTTATATTTGGAAGTTTGCATAATTTGCCTGGTTCGCCCTATTTTTTGCATAAAATGAAACGTTTTGACGAATAAAACGTATATAAGGCAGAATAATAATTTGGCGGCAGGAAAAGAGAGAAAGAGGAGGAATGCAGATGAAACGGCTTTACCGTTCGACAACAGATAAGATGGTAGCGGGAGTGTTTGGCGGCCTTGCGGAATATTTTCATATTGATGCGACAATTCTTCGGCTGATTTATGCAGTTCTTTGTGTATTTAGTCATTTTACTTTAGTATTAGTCTACATTATCGCTGCGATTATCATTCCTAAGGATTACGATGTTCTTTAAGTAAGAATCGATTAGACCACATGAGCTGGGCATCATGTGGTTTTTTATTGCAATGACACACTGCATTCCGTTTTCAAATAAACTGTTACATTGCCAGGCGAAGTGTAAGATTAAAGAGCAACGCCCGTCAGAAAAATTCTGATTTACGCTGATTTCTAGTTGATTAGCGCTGAAATTTGCTGTATTTCGTTCGAATAAAATAATTGCGCCGAATTAATCGATTGATCGTCAGAATAAGATAGAGTTTCGCTGAAATAGTTATGCCCTAGCGCCGAATTCGCACAGAGAATGTTAGAATAGCAGAATTTCGCTGAATAATATTATTTACCGTTAGAAAAAAGAAGAAAAGCGCTGAATGATTAATTTCACCGCCGAATATTGCAGGGCATCGTTAGAATACCCGAGGAAAATAGAAGCGGAAACACAGAGTGGCTGTCCTTCTCATAAAAAGCTTCAACTGATTTTACCTTTACTTTATGCTACAATGTAAAAAGCTAAATCTTCTCTTGAGGAGGATATCGTTACATATGGGTAACATCGTGCGCACAAAAGACCTGCTGGATAATTTTAATCTGACCCTGGTGGCAGGGAAAGACGGGATACATCGGGAAATCATTACGAGTGACATCTCCCGGCCGGGGATTGAAATGACAGGTTATTTTAAATATTATCCAAAGGAAAGGCTGCAGCTTATTGGAAAAACAGAAATGACTTATTTTTTAGGATTAAGCGAAGAAGAGCAAAGGGACCGGGCAGAACGTCTCTGTACCGATGTTACTCCGGGAATTGTTATCTCCCGGGGAATGGACGTGCCCCAAGCTCTGATTGATGCCGCAAATGAAGCGGGGGTACCGATTTTGCACTCGCCGCGGAAAACGACGAGAGTCATCAGCCGTTTGACAAATTTTCTTGAAGCAAAATTCGCCCCTTTTACCGCCGTCCATGGCGTTTTAGTCGATGTCTACGGGGTTGGAGTGTTAATTACCGGCCAGAGCGGCGTCGGAAAAAGTGAAACTGCTCTGGAACTTGTTAAACGCGGCCACCGGCTCGTTGCGGATGATAGTGTGGAAATCCGCCAAGAAGACTATGATACGTTAATCGGCAGTTCCCCGCCGTTAATAGAACATATGCTGGAAATCCGGGGACTGGGGATTATTAATGTCATGACGTTGTTCGGCGCCGGAGCCGTTCTCAGCAGCAAAAAAATTTCCATGGTTGTCCACCTGGAAAATTGGGATGAGAAAAAACAGTATGACCGGCTTGGGCTGGATGAAGATAAAATGAAAATTATGGACGTATCTTTGCCGAAGGCGACCATACCGGTAAGGCCGGGCCGAAATTTGGCGGTTATCATTGAAGTAGCAGCGATGAACTTCAGATTGAAAAGAATGGGTGTCAATGCAGCTGAAGAATTTTCCGAACGATTGACGCGAATGATCCAGTATGAAAAAGATATTTTAGAATAGGGGTTGGAGAATGGTTTATACGAGCGCTCCATTTGATCGTGTATTTATCGAAATCGGTCCCCTCACCATTTATTGGTACGGGGTTATTATTGCCACCGGTGCCGCCATCGGTTTATGGCTGGCGATGAAAGAGGCCGAACGTCTCGGGTGGAACAAAGATTTACTTATCGATTTTCTTATTTATGCCGTGCCAATCGCAATTATTTTTGCCCGAATTTATTATGTCACCTTTGAATGGGAGCGGTATAGTGACGGGCCGCTATGGAAAGTGATTGCCATCTGGGAAGGCGGAATTGCTATACACGGTGCGGTTATCGGCGGAGTGGTGACAGCTATCGTTTTTAGCCGCGTTCGGAAAATTCCCTTTTGGCAATTGGCAGATATCGTTGCTCCGAGCTTAATTCTCGGACAGGCTATCGGCCGCTGGGGAAACTTTATGAACCAAGAGGCGCATGGCGGCCCAATTCCGGAAGGTTCGGTTTTATATGATATATTGCCAGATTTTATTTTGCAGCAGATGACCATTGACGGCGTGACATACCAGCCGACGTTTTTGTATGAGTCGCTCTGGAATATATTAATTTTCGTGCTCTTAATTTATATGCGCCGTCAATGGAACCCGATTCGCGGGGAAATTTTCCTGACTTATGCTATTATGTATTCAATTGGGCGATTTTTTATCGAAGGCATGCGGACGGACAGTTTATATGTCGTTGGTGATTTGCGCACTGCCCAAATAGTATCCATTTTGACAATTATCATTGGACTGATTCTTATTTTTTATCGGAGAAAAACAACGACAGTCCGCTATAAAGACGTTCCAAAGAAGAAGAAAAAAATGAAGAAGAGGAAAAAATAGGGATAAGGGAGAATACAGCATGTCACAAATTATGCAACGAGGTCTGAAACAAGGATTACAGACAACGTGGACATTAGGAAAAGTGATTTTTCCGATTACGTTAATTGTGACCATTTTACAGTTCACACCGGTTTTGCCCTGGTTTATCCAGCTCCTTGAACCGGTAATGCATTGGATCGGACTGCCAGGGGAAGCAGCCTTGCCGTTAGTATTAGGGAATGTCCTCAATTTGTATGCTGCCATTGGAGCAATTATTTCCTTTGAATTTACGGTAAAAGAAGTGTTTATTATGGCCATGATGTTGTCATTTAGCCATAATTTATTCGTAGAGTCGGCCGTAGCAACGAGAGTCGGCGTAAGCTGGTGGGTAATTGTCGGCGTACGGGTCTGCTTGGCATTATTATCTGCTGTCGTTATTAACCTATTATGGAGCGGCGGCGCAGAAACAGCCCAATATGGACTTATTTCTGTCCAAGAAACAGTCCCGGAAACATGGGGCGCCATTCTTTACCACGGTTTGGAAACGGCAGTCCTTGCCATCGTCCAGTTGGCCCTGATTGTGATTCCTTTAATGATGATTATGCAATATTTGCGGGAGAAAGGCTGGCTCAACTTCCTATCCGACCGGCTAGCTCCGTTTATGCGGGTACTCGGCATGGACAAAAATGCATCGATGACGATGGTTGCCGGACTGACGATTGGCCTTGCTTTTGGAGCGGGTCTGATGATTCAGGCGGTGAAGGAAGACGGGGTTTCCAAACGGGATATGTATTTGGCGCTTATTTTTCTTGTCGCCTGTCATGCGGTAGTCGAGGACACATTAATTTTTGTCCCATTAGGAATTCCTGTTTGGCCGTTATTATTAATTCGTCTCGGAACCGCCATTGTGCTTACGATGATTATTGCTAATATTTGGCGAAAAGCGGAAAACAGAAGAAAGGAAACAACCGATGAGCATACGTACCATACTGTTTGATTTAGACGGAACGCTAATCGATACAAATGAATTGATTATCGCATCCTTCATGCATACATTTTCAACATTCAAATACTCGTTTACGAGGGAGGAAATTATCGAATTTAACGGACCGCCCCTCGTCGATACATTCCGGAAAATTGATCCAGACCGGGTGGATGAACTCGTACAAACGTATCGGGAGCATAATTTGCGTGAACATGACCGGTATGTGAAAGCTTTTCCTTACGTTCATGAAGTGCTCGATAAGCTGAAAGAACATGGCCTCAAAATCGGGATTGTTACGACAAAGATGAGAGGCAGCGTAGAGCGGGGATTGGATATAACTAATCTGAACGGCTATTTTGATACGATTATCACGCTGGATGACGTCAGCAATCCGAAACCCCATCCGGAGCCTGTCGTAAAAGCGATGGAGGACCTGCAAGCGACTGCTTCCTCTACCATAATGGTCGGGGATAATTCCCATGATATTGAAGCAGGGCAAAATGCAGGAGTAAAAACCGCTGGCGTCGCCTGGTCATTTAAAGGAAAAGACCGGCTATTGCAGTATAATCCAACCTACATGCTGGAAGATATGCGGGATTTGTTGACTATTGTAGGAGTGTAGCCTATGCGAAAAACGAAGCGCTATCCTGTAAAGGGCGCCAATTCTTTATGGCAAGTTTACCGGACGGTACCGTTTTGGAAAGTATTTAAAAATACGTTCATTATCGTCATTGCCAGGTATACCCCGTTCATGCCGGTGAAAAATTGGCTATACCGCACATTTTTAAAAATGAAGATCGGAGAACAAACGGCCTTCGCTTTTATGGTTGTCCCCGATATTTTATTTCCGGAAAAAATTTCCGTTGGCAAAAATTCGATTATCGGGTACAATACAACGATTTTGGCCCATGAATATTTAATCGATGAATATCGGGTTGGCGAGGTGAAAATCGGGGATGAAGTGATGGTCGGCGCCAATACGACCATTCTTCCTGGAATTACAATCGGCGACCGGGCAGTAGTGTCTGCAGGAACGCTTGTGCATAAAGATGTTCCAGAAGGCTGTTTTGCCGGGGGCAACCCGATGCAAATCATTTACACTAAAGAGGAAATGGAAGAACGAAGAAAAAGCGAAAAAGAAACCAGGTGAAACGAATGTCGTTTTGCCTGGTTTTTTCCTTGATTCTGTAAGCTGATTGAAGCAAAGAGGGTAATTGCTTTGCTCAGTAGTCAGTTCGAGGCTAAAATTTGTTTCCGAAGTGCTTATAGCCCGGTTCTAATGCCCGTTTTAACTCAAAATCTGTGCCAAAAGTGTCCATGGAGCTGCTCTAAAGTCCGTTTGCAGCCAAAATCTGTGCCAAAAGTGTCTATAGAGCTGCTCTAAAGCCCGTTTGCAGCCAAAATCTGTGCCAAAAGTGTCCATAGAGCTGCTCTAAAGCCCGTTTGCAGCCAAAATCTGTGCCAAAAGTGTCTATAGAACTGCTCTAAAGCCCGTTTGCAGCCAAAATCTGTGCCAAAAGTGTCTATAGAGCTGCTCTAAAGTCCGTTTGCAGCCAAAATCTGTGCCAAAAGTGTCTATAGAACTGCTCTAAAGTCCGTTTGCAGCCAAAATCTGCATCAAAAGTGTCTATAGAGCTGCTCTAAAGCCTGCTTTAATCCAAAATTTGATACAAAAGTGCCTATAGCCCATTTCTAAAGCCCGTTTGAATCAAAAATCTCCTCCAAAGCGTCCAATAGCTCGTTCCTAAAGACATGTTAATCCCTTGTATTTAGTAAAAGAGAACTAAAGATCATTATAAAACCTCAGGTTTTATCTAACAATAAAATGCCAATAATGGCAAATATGCACGGAATAATTTAGGAAAAATTACGTGGTCAGAGTTAGTCTAAAGTGGATATTTTTATTTTACCCGCCATTGTTAACGGTAATGTCGATAGATGTTAAACTGCAGATATGATTGAGGTTTTTGCGTAAATTGACTATAATACTTCAATGGCATCCTATCCAAATTGTCAATAACAAAACATTTGTCATATTATTGACATTTTTGTGTAAAAAACAAGATTAATGCTATTGTATGTTATACTTTACTCGGTATGCATTGTAAAAATAGGGGGATTTTATGTCACGGTTAAAACAAAAAAGCAAAATTGTCCCTTTTATTCCAGACGATGGATTTTACTTTACTAAAGGCATTGAAGCCTTTCAAAATAGGAAATTCGATCTGGCTTTAAAATGGATGAAAAAGGCGATGGATTCCAATCCGAAGGAGCCGTTGTATCCATGCCAAATGTCGATTATATATACAGAAATCGGAGCATATCATGCAGCCAATCAGTTGCTGACTCAAGTGTTGAAAACAGCTGACTATGTGGACTGCTATTATTTGCTTGCCAATAATTATGCCCATTTAGGGTTATTAAATGATGCCAAAAAATTTGTAAAGCTATATTTGGAAAAAGAACCGAATGGCGATTTTGCAGATGATGCAAAGCAGCTGCTGGAAATTATCGAAATAGATGAAGATGAAGAGGAACTGGATTTTGAAGAAGAAGATGAACTGCTCATGTACCAGGAAACGGTTTTTTATCATATGGAGAAGGAAGAATGGGAAAAAGCGATTCCTGTAATCGAAGAGATGATCGTTCTTTTTCCGGAATATACGTTAGCCCGTCATGATTATGCTCAGGCCCTATTCTTTACGGGAAATAAAAAAGAAGCCATACGGATGGAACAGGAATTGTTGCAGGAGGATCCGAACGACCTTTATAGTTTCATGAATATAGCACTATTCCACCACTCTCTAGGGGAAGAAGATTCGGCAATGGTGTATGCGGAGAAACTGCAGAAAGTATTTCCGATCCATGAACAGCTGAAACTGCGCATTGCCGTCACTTTTGCTCGAATTGGACAATATGATATAGCATATGAACGTTTTTGCAAATTAAACAAAGAAATGCTCAAAAATCATTTATCCTTTTATCGCTGGTACAGTATTGCTGCCTATCATTGCGGCTGTCCGTCGAAAGCAGTGAAGATTTGGAAAGAAGGATGCAGAAGATACCCGGTTTTAGCCGAAAAAATGATGCCTTGGAATGGTTAAGTGTTAGCGAACGTAAAGCGGAGCATCCTTTTCTCGTTATGTCGAATGAAGTCGAAATTGGTGAGCAGAATAATAGACGAAAGGTAGTTGATTCTTTATTCTTAAGATAGGAATGAAGAGAAAGGGGCTTAAACATGTCCGAAGAAAAGATGTATGATGTCATTATAGCCGGTGCGGGTCCAGCAGGGATGACAGCAGCAGTGTATACATCCCGTGCTAATCTGTCTACCTTAATGCTGGAGCGGGGAATTCCAGGCGGACAGATGGCAAATACGGAAGATGTGGAAAACTATCCGGGGTTTGACCGGATTTTAGGACCGGAACTTTCCAATAAAATGTTTGAACACTCGAAGAAATTTGGTGCCGAATATGCCTATGGCGATATTAAAGAAGTGATTGACCATGGGGATTACAAAACGGTCGTGACCGGAAATAAGGAATATAACACAAGAGCGTTAATTATTGCTACCGGAGCAGAATACAAGAAACTTGGTGTCGAAGGGGAAGAAGAACTCGGCGGCCGTGGAGTTTCCTATTGTGCCGTTTGTGACGGAGCATTCTTTAAAAACAGAAAATTGGTCGTTGTCGGCGGCGGAGACTCAGCGGTAGAAGAAGGCGTCTATTTAACCCGTTTTGCCGAAAAAGTAACGATTATCCACCGCCGGGATCAGCTGCGGGCGCAGAAGATTTTGCAGCAGCGGGCATTTGCAAATGAAAAAGTTGACTTTATTTGGGATACGGTTGTAGAAAAAATTAATGGTCCGCAAGGCAAAGTGGAAAGCGTCACGTTAAAAAATGTTAAGACTGGCGAAACCTATGATTTTCAGACAGACGGTGTCTTCGTCTATATTGGCATGGTTCCTCTAAGCGCACCATTCAAATCATTGGGAATTACGAATGACGAAGGCTACATCCCTACCAATGAAAACATGGAAACGAGCATTCCTGGCATTTTCGCTGCCGGAGACATTCGGGAAAAACAGCTGCGGCAAATTGTTACGGCTACCGGTGATGGAAGCATTGCGGCTGAGTCAGCAATTAAGTATGTAGAAGAATTAGCAGAAAAAGCGAAAGCTGTAAATTAAACATAGGCATCCATGGAACAAAGCAGTTCCGTGGATGTTTTTTGATGCAATTCAATGGGATTTCGATAAAGACTAAGCCCGTTCCTGCAAAATATAGCCAGAACCCGCCTAAAAAATTTTCGTATCCGAAGTGATTTAACTCACTTTTAACGCTCTTGTAATACACATGCAACATTTATAATTTACACTGTAAGTAACTAATTGACCCCCCTTTTAATATATAGATTAGTTGTTCGGGCACAGGGTATATCCCTGTGCTGCTTTTTTTATGCCAAAGTCCCGTACGATTCGAAAAAATAGGAAAAATAATGAAATTGTAACAAAGAACGCTAATGGAAGTTTAGTTTTGCTCATAGTATAATAGTAAAATAAAGGATTTCTCCATGATTTATTTCAATGAAGAATCCTTCAGCATCTTTAAAATAAGAGGAGAGAGGCAAATTGGCAGATGCAAAAACGGAAACAAAGTTGGTCATTATAACCGGAATGTCGGGAGCAGGGAAAACTGTCGCGATACAAAGCTTTGAAGACCTTGGTTACTATTGTGTCGACAATCTTCCGCCGACATTGTTGCCAAAATTTCTCGAGCTGATGAAGGATTCTGCGAACAATATTCAAAAAGTTGCATTAGTCATGGATTTGCGTGGACGAGAATTTTTCGACATGCTCTTTGATGCATTGGATATGCTAGGAAAAGAGGAATGGCTCGATGAACACATCCTTTTCCTCGATGCAAAGGATGAAAAACTCGTCAGCAGATATAAAGAAACGAGAAGGTCCCACCCGCTAGCTCAAGGGGGCTTGCCGCTCACCGGAATCCGGCAGGAACGGGAGATATTGGATGAATTGCGGGGACGGGCACAGCGGATCATTGATACGACAAACATGAAACCGCGGGAATTGCGGGAGAAAATTTTAAAAATATATGCGGAAGATAAACAGGAAATCTTTTCCGTCCACATGGTGTCCTTCGGGTTTAAATATGGGATCCCGATTGATGCCGATATTGTTTTTGATGTTCGCTTTTTGCCAAATCCGCACTATGTCTCCAACTTGCAGCCGCTGACCGGGTTGAATCAAGAAGTTGCCTCCTATGTTTTTAAATGGTCGGATACCCAAATCTTTATCGAAAAAGTACTCGATTTGCTTCAATTTATGTTGCCGCAATATAAAAAGGAAGGAAAATCCCAGCTCGTCGTCGGAATCGGTTGTACCGGCGGCCAGCATCGTTCGGTCGCCATTGCGGAACATTTTGCCAAAGAACTGTCGGCACATTACATTACCCATGTCAGTCATCGTGATATCGACAAAAGAAAGGAACAGTCACGATGAGGAAAGATGGCATGCATTCCGGAGGCGGATGGGGCCGAATCGGTTCCAGTAATTCCCAGAAGGCCCCGAAGGTTGTTGTCATCGGCGGCGGAACAGGGATGCCTGTTCTCCTTCGGGGACTGAAACATGTCCCAATTCAGCTGACGGCGTTGGTTACTGTTGCTGATGACGGCGGGAGCACCGGCCGTCTTCGGAATGAGATGTCCATTCCCGCTCCAGGGGATATCCGCAATGTGATAGCCGCCATGTCTGATGCGGAGCCGATGCTCTTGGAGCTGTTTCAGCACCGTTTTTCTGTCAATAATGGCTTGTCCGGCCATTCGATGGGCAATTTATTGTTAGCGGCTATGACATCGATTACTGGCGACTTTTATGACGGAATTAAAGAAATTTCCCGCGTTTTAAACGTAAAGGGGAATGTTTATCCGATTTCCAATGAAAATTTAGTGCTGCATGCAGAGTTTGAGGACGGATCGACAGTTTCCGGCGAGTCCCTTATTCCGCAGGCAAATAAAAAAATCAAGCGTGTTTTTTTAACGCCGGAAAATGCCAAACCTTTTCCTGATGCTATTCAGGCGATTGAAGAAGCGGATTTAGTCGTCATATCACCTGGCAGCCTGTATACGAGCATTATGCCGAATTTAATCATTCCCCAGATTGACTCCGCCATTCGGAGAACACGGGGAAAAGTTGTCTATGTATGCAATGTGATGACCCAGCCGGGAGAAACGAACGGGTATCGGGCATCAGATCATATCCAGGCAATTTATAATCATATTGGGGAAGGATGTATTGATGCCATAGTTGTCCATAATAAGCCGATTAAAAAAGAAATCGAGGCCATTTACCGCAGGCAGCAATCCGAACCGGTAGTTTATGATATTGAAAAGTTAGTGGATATGGGATTGGAAATTATCGAAGGTGACATTATCCGTTATACGAATACGATAATTCGCCACGATCAATATAAAATTGCCCAATTGCTTTATTCCCTTATTCGCTGAAAACGCAAAGAAAGGGAAGAAACGCCATTCCCTTTGGAATGTATGGGAAAATGAATGATAAAGGTGGAATGATTATGTCCTTTGCATCGGAAATAAAAAAAGAATTGACGTCCATCGAAGCGGAGGATTGCTGTAAACAAGCAGAGATTGCTGCCCTAATAAAAATGAATGGGATGCTATCGGTATCCCGCAATCATTATACGCTGGACGTACAGACGGAAAATGCCGCCATCGCCAGACGGATGTATACATTAATTAAATCGTTGTACGGCTTCCCCATAGAACTGTTAGTGCGGAAAAAAATGAAATTAAAAAAGAACAATATTTACATCGTCCGTTTAAAAGAAAAGGTACAGTCTTTTTTGCAGCAATTGGGAATTATGGAAGATGACTATTCAATTTTACAAAAGGTGCCTGAAAAATATTTAGAGAAGAGCTGCTGCAGAAAAGCCTATTTGCGGGGGGCTTTTTTAGCCGGCGGATCCGTCAATAATCCGGAAACTTCTTCCTACCATTTGGAAATAGCGAACGATCATGAAGAACATAATGAAGCGCTTTGTAATTTAATGAACCAGTTTTCATTGCGGGCACGTACTTTGTCCCGGAAAAAAGGCTACATCGTTTACGTCAAGGAAGCGGAGAAAATTACCGAGTTTTTAAATATTATCGGCGCCCATAATGCGCTGTTTAAATTTGAGGATGTTCGTATCGTCCGGGATATGCGCAATTCAGTAAATCGGCTTGTCAATTGTGAAACAGCGAATTTAAACAAAACGATTGGTGCCGCATTTCGGCAAATTGAGAACATTAAGCTGATTGAAAGAACGGTAGGGCTGGAACGTCTGCCGGAAAAATTGCAGGAGATCGCAAAATTGCGTATCCAGTATCAGGATGTATCCTTGAAAGAACTCGGAGAACTAGTATCGGGAGGCAAAATTTCCAAATCGGGAGTGAACCATCGACTGAAAAAAATCGATGAATTTGCTGAGCGGATTAAGCGCGGGGAAGAAATAAGATTGTGAGCAATCCGTAAGAGCCAGTCTCTTACGGATAAGCAAACAATAGTTTTCCTATAAAATTAATATGATTACATTTTCTCATTTCTTATGGTATAATACTCATAATTTAATACTAACTGAAAATATTTTTGTCCGTACATATAGAGAATACTAATTTTATAGAAAAACAAAAAGTTGATAGCGTTTACAGGAAAGGATGAGAATATTTGTTAGAAAAATCAGTAAAAGTAATTTTAGATTCAGGACTGCAAGCACGGCCAGCCGCCAGATTTGTGCAGGAGGCAAATCGATTTTCTGCTAATATTTTTATTGAAAAAAACGGCAAAAAAGTAAATGCAAAAAGTATTATGGGATTAATGAGTCTCGCTGTAGCCCATGGGGAAGAAATTACATTGATTACCGATGGTCCTGATGAAGAAGTGGCAATGAATCATCTTTGTTCATTTGTCTCAGCAAAAGAGAAGGCTTAAGCAATATAAAAAAGGAGGAATGGCCGTTCCTCCTTTTTTTCGTTTATTTGTCTTCTTTTCTTTCTAAAATCTTGTCAATTAAACCGTACTCCACGGATTTTTGTGCTGTCATAAAATTGTCTCTTTCCGTATCCCGTTCAATGACTTCCAGCGGCTGTCCGGTTTTTTCAGCAAGAATTTGGTTCATCCTCTTTTTAATTTCAATAATTCGCCGTGCATGAATTTCAATATCCGTTGCTTGACCTTGAGCACCGCCTAAAGGCTGATGGATCATAATTTCACTGTTTGGCAAGGCGTAACGTTTTCCTTTTTTGCCGGCTGCCAGCAAGAAGGCGCCCATGGATGCGGCCATCCCGATACAAATAGTCGATACGTCCGGCTTAATAAAGTTCATCGTATCATAGATTGCCATCCCGGCAGTAATGGACCCTCCTGGAGAGTTAATGTAAAGGGAAATATCTTTGTCCGGATCTTCCGCTTCCAGGAAAAGCAGCTGGGCAACGATGGAGTTTGCCACGTTGTCATCGATGGCACTGCCGAGTAAAATGATGCGGTCTTTTAATAAACGGGAATAAATGTCATACGCACGTTCACCGCGGTTTGTCTGTTCAATTACTGTAGGTACTAAGTTCATTTGCTCATTCCTCCTCATTGAAACAATCGTATAATCACTTGCTAAATTAATCATATAGCAAAGGTCAAGAAAGGTCAAACAAAAACCATCCGATTTGGAAAACAATTACATCTCCTATCATTACCAAATATATCAGCAATAAAACGTCAGGAAAAGTACTAATGTAAACTATGTGTAAAATATTTCTCGAGGGGTATTTAAGCTAAATTCTGGTAAAAAAAGAGAAAGCACTCTATCATAAATGTATGCTTTGACGGGCAAATACATTTAGAAAGAGG